>URZJ01000186.1 GCA_900552395.1 uncultured Collinsella sp.
ATATCTTACCGCAGGCTTACCGAGTTCAAGAAACCACCTAATACCGGCTAGACTTCGAGAAGACCGAGCTGCGGAACGATTTCGTCGCCGGCAGCGGTGCGGCCAAGCGAGCGCGGGGCCAGGTCGTCAAGAACCGCGGCAAGATCCCACGGTAGCTCGTCGCGGCACTCAATGCGCTCCCCTGTCACGGGATGGTCGAATGCGACGCGCCAGGAATGAAGGAATTGCCTGGTCAGCCCCTGATCGGCGCGTGCATCGCACTTGCCGTAGAAAGGATCGCCCACGCAGGCGTGGTTGATATGGCGCATATGCACGCGAATCTGATGTGTGCGGCCCGTAAACAGGTGGCACTCGACGAGCGTGTAGCCGTCGTCAAAACGCGTGGAATCGAAGCGCTCAAGGACCTTAAAGGTCGTAATGGCCTGGCGCGCGAAAGGATCGTCCGAAACTGCCATCTTGACACGGTCACGCGTAGAACGGGCAATGCCGGTGTTAATGGTGCCCTCATCCATAGCGATATGACCGTGAACAAGCGTAATGTAGCGGCGGTCGAGCGTGCGCGTGCGGATAAGATTTTGGAGCGCGCGCTGGGTGTCGTCGTCCTTGGCAGCAAGCATGAGACCCGAGGTATCGCGATCCAAACGATGCACGATACCGGGGCGGTCCTCGCCCTGCACGGTGCCCAGATGGTCGATACCGCAGTGATAGACCAGGGCGTTCGCAAGCGTGCCGCTCTCGTGGCCATGGGCGGGATGGCATACCAGGCCGCGCTGCTTGGAGAGCACAATAAGATAGTCGTCCTCATAGCGGATATCGAGGGGAATGGCCTCGGGAATCACGCCGGACGGATCGTGCGGCTCGGGCAGGTCGACCGAGATGCGGTCACCGGCGCGTACGGCATACTTTTTTGACAGACAGGTCTCGCCGTTCACAATTACGGCGCCGCCCTCGATCAGATGCGCGCAAGCGGAGCGCGTGGGACAGCCATCGTTGGCGCCCAGATAGGCGTCAAGACGCTGGCCGGCGGCATCGTCGGCAACAAGGATATGGATGTCGGCCATTAGCGCTCATTCCTTTCGCGAATCTTGCGAGCACGCTCCCCACGTTGTTTAGCCTTGCGCTTGGCGCGGGCCTCGTCACGGGCGTTAAGCTCGGCGGTCGCATCGACTTCGCGAGCGGCGGGACTCAAGAACATGTAACCGATGAGGGCAAGCACGACGCCTACACTGATGCCGATATCGGCCACATTGAAGACGGGAAAGTCGATGAAGGTGGTGGCAATAAAATCGGTCACGAAGCCAAAGGTCAAACGATCGATAGCGTTGCCAATGGCGCCGCCCGCGACCATAGCCATGCCCACCACCTCCAAGCGAGCAAGCTGGGGCGCGCGAAGCAAGTACACGACAATAGCGATAATGACCGCAAACGCCAGCACGGCAAACGCGATGCCATGCCCCTCGCCCATGCTAAAGGCAGCACCGATATTGCGGACAAACATAAAGTCGATGACACCGGGGATGACGGTCACATGCAAAGCGTCGCCCACGGCACGAACCGCAAGCTTGGTCAGCTGGTCAAGAAGCAGCACAACCAGCGCCACCCCACCAGCAACACCCAACCGCCAACGCAAAGGCGGCGTCATATCCCCAGCACGACCCAAATCAATCCCCTAGCCTCAAGAACATCGAATTCCGTTTAACGCAATTAACCATCTTATATTGCCACACGCAGAGCGCACGACATATTCGCTAACGCCAGATAAATAACCAGCATAAAAGAAAGCGGCATTCCGGATAACGGAATGTCGCTTTTCTTCAGCGGAGCAAATGGACCGAAGGCGCCTAAATTCTCCCTATAAATAAAATGCCGAGTTACCGTGCCTTAAAGGGCATTCGCGCAGCGCTTGCAAATGTGAGCGTGGCCGTTGTACTCGCCGACGGTGGTGCGGTAGTTCCAGCAACGGTCGCAGCACTCGCCCTCGGCAGCATCGATGGCAACAGAAAGCTCCTCGCCCTGGGTAAGCTCAACATCGGAGACGATGTAGAACTCGGCCAGGTCGACGGCCTTGTCGCCGGTCAGCAGCGCATACATTTCGGCGGGAACGACCGCCTTGACGCGGACCTGCTGGCTCTTGGTGAAGGTGCCGGCGGAGCGGGCATCCTCAAGGGCCTTGGTCACGGCGCTACGGAGCTCGAGTGAAGCCTCGAGCACGCCCTCAAACTCATTGGCCTCGTCGAACGTGATGGGCGACTTGTACCAATCGAGCAGCGCGGCGTACTTCTGGTGATCGACGCAGCCGGCGGGCGCATAGGCCATGGCCTCGTCGACGGTGTAGGACAGGATCGGCTGCAGGTCGCGCATGAGCATCGAGAAGAGCTCGGCCAGCACGGTCTGGGCGCTGCGGCGCTCGAGCGAGCCGGGCTTCTCACAGTACAGACGGTCCTTCAGGGCGTCGAGATACACGTTGGAGAGCTCGGTAACCACGAAGTCGTAGAGCGCACGGTAGGCGCGCGGGAACTCGTAGCTGGCGTAGGCATCGTCGACCTCGGCCTGAACCTGGGTCAGACGGGCAACCATGAGCTTGTCGAGCGGCAACAGGTCGGCAAAGGCGACGCCGTCGGTCTCGGGCTCAAACTGACCCTCGAGCTCGGAGAGCAGGAAGCGCAGCGTGTTGCGGAAACGACGGTAGGCATCGGACGTACGAGCAAGAATCTCGTGGTCGATGGACACGTCGGAGCTGGTATCGACAGATGCAACCCACAGACGGATGATGTCGGCGCCCATCTCGTCGCAGACCTTATTGGGGTCGATGACGTTGCCGAGCGACTTGGACATCTTTCGACCCTGGCCGTCGAGGGTGAAGCCCTGCGAGACGACCGCCTTGTACGGAGCGTGGCCGTTGGCACCCACCGAGGTGAGCAACGAGCTCTGGAACCAACCGCGGTGCTGGTCGGAGCCCTCGAGATACACGTCCGCCGGATACTCCAGCTCGGGACGGTACTCGCAGACGGCCTTCCAGGAGACGCCGGAATCCCACCACACGTCGAGGATGTCCTTATCGGCCTTGAGGTGATGGCCGCCGCACTTGGGGCAGACGCAGGCCTCGCCCAGGTAGCTCTCGGGAGCGTCGGTGAACCAGGCGTCGGAGCCCTTCTCGTGGAAGAGCTTGATGACGGCGTCGAGCGTGGCGTCGTTCATAACCTTCTCGCCGCAGTCGGCGCAAGTGTAGCTCGGGATAGGCACGCCCCAGTTGCGCTGACGGCTGATGCACCAGTCGGGACGCTGCTCGACCATGGCGCCGATGCGGTTTGCCGCGTGGGCCGGATACCACTTGACGTTCTCGCGGACCTCTTTGCCAGCCTGCTCGCGCAAACCAGTCTTGTCCATCGAGACAAACCACTGGTCGGTAGCACGGAAGAGCACCGGGTGCTTGCAGCGCCAGCAGTGCGGATAGCTGTGCGTGATCTTCTTCTCGAGAACCAGGGTGCCGCGCTCGCGCAGGAACTCGATGATGTGCGGGTTGGCCTCATCGGTATCCATACCGCTGAAGGGGCCACCGGTGCCAAACTCCTCACCGGTGTAGAACTTGCCGTCGTCATCGACCGGCATGCAGATGTCGGTGATGCCCTCCTTGAGGCAGGCAAAGTAGTCGTCGACGCCGTGGCCGGGCGAGTTGTGGACGATACCGGTACCGTCGTCGACACCGACGTAATCAGCCAGCAGCGCCACGCCCTCGACACCGTCAAAGATCGGCTGCTTGTAGTGGATGTGATGGAAGGTCTCGGCGGGAA
>URZJ01000187.1 GCA_900552395.1 uncultured Collinsella sp.
CAAATCTCGTCCGAAATCACCACGCAATCGTGCCGGCGATAGATGTCCATGGCGCGCTCGATCTCGTCGCGCTCCCATACGCGGCCACAAGGATTGTGCGGCGAGCAGAACACCGCGGCGTGGATGTGGTTTTGGGTGAGCTTGCGTTCCATGTCCTCAAAGTCCATGCGCCACACGCCCTGGTCGTCGAGCTTAAGCGGGCTGTGGACAATGCGATAGCCCGCGGCTTAAAGCCGATGTAGGTAGGGCTGTGGACCAGCACCGCATCGCCCGGCTGGACATACGCCCGCAGGGTCGACACGACACCGCCCAGCACGCCGTTTTCGTAGCCGATATGCTCCGGGAGCAGACCCTCGACGCCATTACGTCGGCTCTGCCATTCGATGATGCGGTCGAAGTACTCGTCGCGCGGATCGAAATAGCCAAACATGGGATGCTGGGCGCGCTGAATGATGTGCTCCTGGACCGTGGGCACCGTGGCAAAATTCATGTCCGCCACCCACATGGGGATGCGGTCGAAGCCCTCGTCGGGCGCGTTCGGAGCCATGCCAGGGATCTCGCCCCAGGAGTCAACGGCGATGGCGTCCATGCCGTGGCGGTCGATAAGCGAAGTAAAGTCGTATTTCATGCTGAGCTCCCGTGCAAAGCGGATTGTTTTGATAGGCGTTATTGTCCACCAGCGTGGGCGATTTTGGCACGGGGTTTGGCGTTGAATTTGGCGAGCGCCATCGAATGGCTGGCTAGTCCCGCGCGTCGTTGACGGCGGTTACCGTCAACTTGGATCCGTCAACCGTAAAGGATATGTCGAGCCCAGCGTAAGCCAAGTGGTAAATGCGGTTTGGCTCGTGCTTGCTACCCGCGCGGCGCGGATCTTGGCGAAGGACCTCGACCAACCCGGGGAGCTTCGTGGGCGGGACCATCTCCTGCAGCGCTTGCGGGAAGTCAACGTCGAGCTCTTGCCACGGCGCATCCTCAATCCAGCCGCCGGTCGCATCCGAGTGGCAGTCCGCAAACGGAATGTAGGGCTTAATGTCGTAGATGGGCGTGCCGTCACGCAGATCGGCCCCTAGCACATGGATGATGGGGCCATCGTCGGTAAGCCCGACATGATCGAGTTTGACGCAGGTAAGCCCAATGGGATTAGGTCGAAACGGGCTGCGCGTGGCAAATACGCCCACGCGCTCGGCTCCACCCAAGCGCGGCGGACGCACGGTCTTCGACCACTTGGCGTTGGTGCCGGACCTATCCTGTGTCTTGGCATCGGCGGCGATGTCTTCGGCCGCGCCGCCGGGTGTTCCGTTTTCAAAGCGCCAGAGCAGCCACAGGTGAGAGAAGGAGTCCAGACCCTCAACTGCCGCGCTGGAGGCAAATTCCGGCTCAAAGACGATGCGTCCCTCAAGATGGGGCGCCAAAAAGCTGTTGCGCGGGATGCCGAACTTTTGCGGCAGGTCGGTATGTATGTGTGCAATAGGTTTCATGCCGGTCATTGTACGGCATGAGGGCATGCGCGATGCGCGTAATCCCTCACCGCGACCGCCCCTTTTGCAACCAACGGTTGCTTGGAAGGGCGTCGGCCGCCGCGTATGCTTAAGCCAACAAGCAGCAGAAAGGAGCCGTTATGGCCTTTGCAGAAAAACTCATCGCCGTCCGTCGCGCCAACAACCTTACCCAAGAGCAGCTTGCCGCCAAGCTCTATGTCACGCGCCAAGCCGTCAGCCGCTGGGAGCGCGGCGAAGTCACCCCGGGCATCGACATGATGAAGCTCATTGCCGCCGTAACCGGAGAACCGCTGTCCCACCTGCTCGAAATGCCCGAGCACTATTGCCAGAGCTGCGGCATGGTGCTCACAGCCGACGACTGCGGCACCGATGCTGCGGGCACCGCGACCGATCATTACTGCAAGTGGTGCTACGACCACGGCAAGTACACCTACGACACTACGATGGAGGCAATGATCGAGGATTGTGCCCCGCGCCTGGCACAAAACACCGGTATGTCGCTCGACGAAGCTGTCTCGCTCATGGGCGCCGTGCTGCCGCAACTGGAACGCTGGCGCGCCGTGCAAGAAAACGAGGAGCGCTACGGCGCCGAAGCGCGGGCGCGCTATGGCGATGAGGCTATCGATGCAGCAAACGAAACGTTACTGGATATGGATCCTCAGACATGGAACGACATGAAGGAACTTGAACGCGCTATTCTGGGCCAGCTCTCGATTGCCATGAGCGACGGCGAACCGGATGGAAGCGAGGCTCGCAAGCTTGTCGCGATGCATCGTCGCTGGATTGCTCTCAACTGGGGATGCGAGCCCCAAGACGAGGCGTACTTGGGCCTCGCCCACGGCTATCTTGCCGACCAGCGCTTTGTTGACTACTACGACAAGCCCTGTGGCACCGGCGCCACGGCGTTTCTGGTACAGGCAATCGAGTCGTCGTTGACGCGTGCATAGACCGCGGCGGCTTTGGGTATTTCAATCGAAACCTCAACCGATTGGAGACCTATGGCTACTGATCACGAGCTCGCGCTCTACGTTATGACCGGCTGCCCGTATTGCATAAAGGTCAAGCGTTTCCTGGCCGATAACGGCGTGACCATCCCCGAGCGTAATATCTCGACCGATTCCGATGCCGAGCAGACGCTCATCGCCGTCGGCGGAAAGCGCCAAGTTCCCTGCCTGTTCATTGACGGCACGCCACTCTACGAGTCGGGCGACATCATCGCGTGGATACAGAAGAACCTGCTCTAGCGTTCTATTGCGGTCGGCCGGCCCCAACGCACAAACCCATACGGCACAAACATGTACGTCAGCATCCAAAGTCGATATTTTTCGACATCTTTGGATGCTGACGTACAGCTATTTGTGGGCAGTCGTTGGGGACGTTCTTAAATGACTAGTTACTTGTATTTTTGTCTACAAAATTGTATACAAAAAGAGAAGCCGCCTCATGGAGCTCATCGCTCGATGTTGCCCCGATCGGGATGGTTACATCATTTACCACGCCCTTGTCCCTCCTACGCGCAAGGTGCTCAGGGAAATCGGAATCGATCGATAGGAGGCGCTATGGACGCTAAACAGCTCGAAAAGATGATGGGGTTTGCTCCCGGTGAGCTAGAAAAAGCCGCAGCGGCATACGAAAAAGATGAGTGGCCGAAGGGCCACACCGTCAAGTTGGGAAGGCCGCCGATTTCCGATGAACCAAGCGTTGTTTTATCGGCACGTGTGGGCGAATCGGTTCTTGAAGCATTTGACGCAAAGGCAAAGCGCCATGGGCAAACGCGCACGGAGCGACTCAGGGAACTCATTACACTCGATGCAATGATTGCCTAGTCCCCTGCCGAACCAAACATGTACGTCAGCATCCAAAAACGATATTTTTCGACATCCTTGGATGCTGGCGTACAGTTTTTTGCATGGGTCCGGCACAGGCGATCCGTTCTTCTCCGTCCCCAAGGGATCATTTAGCCACAAAAGCGGGCGATGGGCGCAAGCTGCTGCTCGCGAAAGACACGGTCGACAGCGGCACGGTATTCATCGACCTTTTTGGTCTTGCGTACGAGTTTGTGAACGGTCGCGGGATCGGCGAAGGCGCATTTGGCGTAGAACCACCACTCCTTCATGCGAAAGACCGCGTTGCCCCCAATCTCGTCCGCATAGGCCGCAAACAGCGTGTCGTGGAAGCGCTGCAACTCGGCAGCCGTGGCGGCAGGGC
>URZJ01000188.1 GCA_900552395.1 uncultured Collinsella sp.
GGAGCACGAGGCCACGCAGGTCGTGAGCTCCAGCTACACCAGCAACGAGTTTGTGCACGCCACCCCGGCCTATGTCAACGAGAACACCCTGGCCGTCGTCGTGTCCATGCGCGGCACCAAGGAGACCATCGTCGCCGCTCAGGTCGCCAAGGATCACGGCGCCAGCACCATCGCCATCTATGTTGACGAGTCCGGCCTCACCGAGGTCTGCGACTACAAGATCCAGTACGACAGCTTGGCCGTTGACGAGTCTTGCATGGGCCGCACCAACTCCGCCGTCGTAACCATGATCGCCATGGAGCTCACGCAGCAGACCGAGGGCTATGCCGAGTACGAGACCGCTATGGCCGCTTTCGACCTGGTCGACCCCATCTATCGCAAGGCCGTCGAGTACACCCGTCCGCTCGCTGCCAAGTGGGCCGAGCAGAACGCCGACAAGCCCTGCATCAACGTCATGGCTCAGGGCCCGCTCTTTGGTGCCGCCTACGTCTTTAGCATCTGCAATGTGCAGGAGATGCTGCAGATCGACTCCTGCACCATCAACACCTGCGACTTCTTCCACGGCCCCTTCGAGATCCTGGACAAGCGCACCTCGCTGTTCCAGCTCATCAGCGTCGGCCGCAGCCGCTGCAACGACGAGCGCGGCATCCGTTTCGTCAACCAGTACGGTGGCGATCGCGTCTATCAGCTCGACGCCAAGGAGCTTGGCCTCAACGACATCAAGGACAGCGTGAGCGAATACTTCAACCACCTGATCTTTGCCCCGATCCTCAACAACGTCTACATGCGTGCGCTCTCCGCCGTCACCCACAAGGATTACATGACGCGCCGTTACATGTGGAAGCTGGATTACTAAGGGATAGAGCGGCCTAACAGCCCAATACCCCTCATGAGTTGCGGTGGAATAGTTCCTGTTTGGGGCGTGAAACCTCTGTTTGAGAACTATTTCACCGCAACTGCTAGAGCGGCACTTGGGGACATTCCCTTTCTGCCGGCACCTGCGACACTCCTTGTTTCAAGAGATTTCCCGTTCGCCGATTTGTGCCTTGAAAAATGTATATAACGACTATAACGTAGTGTGAAACATATTGGAAACAATACCGAGGAGGCTGCGTTGAAGAGGAGCAATCTGGGCTATGTGCTGGTGCTGATCGCCGCGCTTATGTGGGGCAGCATCGGAATCTTTGTAAACGGCATCTCGGCCATGGGCGTTTCGTCCCAGAGCATGGCTGCCTTTCGCTTGTTGGTCGGAGCGCTTATCTTGGCGCCGGTCCTGATGTTTATGGGCTGCCATCCGGGTGAGGAGTCTACCGTGGTTCAGGGTCCGCTGACCCTGTTCAAGGCAAGCCCTAAAGAGCTTGTTTCCTGCGCGCTTGTCGGTATCGTCGGTTTGGCTGCCGCCAACACCTGCTATTACGAGTGCATGCGCGAGGTGGGCATGTCCACGGCATCGGTACTGCTCTACACGTCGCCGGTGTTTGGCGTCGCGCTCGGCCGCGTACTTTATCGCGAGGACGTGACCCTCAACAAACTCATCGCCATTGTCTTTAACATCGTTGGCTGCGTGCTTGCGGTGACCAATGGCGACCTTTCCGGTTTTCATTTTACGGTTTGGGGCGTCACGTCGGGCGTGATTGCAGGCCTTTGTGGTGCGTCGCTCGCGGTGTTTAGCCGGATAGCAACCAAGACGGTCCACCCGCTGGCTGTCACGTTTTGGGGCTTTGTTTTTGGCGGTGCGGTTATGGCAGCTATCGCGGCTCCGTGGCCGGATGTCGCCGCGGCAATGTCGCCACAGCTGCTGCTGTTGTTCCTTGGCTTTGGACTCATCCCCACAGCCGTGGCTTACATCTTATATATGCAGGGTCTGTCCATGGGGCTCGAGACGTCGAAAGTTCCCGTCGTAATGTCATTCGAGACAGTCGTCACCGTACTGCTGGGCATTGGTGTCTACGCCGAGCCCGCCGGCGCGATCAAAGTTCTGGGCATCGTTTTGGTGCTCGCGTCCATCGTGATTATGAACACCGACTTTTCCAAGCTGCGCAACAGTGTGTTTGTCGGTCATGTCGTTGAGAGCATGACCTTTAAGCCCAACGCGTGGTGGACGGAGAAATCGCAGGACATGGATCTCTTCCGCGAGCGCACGGGCATTGCGCTGGAGCCCACCGTGCAGGAAAGCCCCTGGTACTTCGTGCGATAGGGGGTTGCGCGCGGCGTCCGACCTGGGGTTATCCAGCCAGCGCCGGCCTACCCAGCCCCAACGTTTCAAGTACGTTAAACCCGCCAACGGTCGTTTTTCACCCGCGAACGGTTTATATACTAATTATCAATATAAGCAACGTATAAGACGTTATAATGACCATAACGAAAAGGAGGAGGCAAGATGAATCAGATCATTCTCGCATCTCATGGCGGCCTGGCCGCAGGCGCCAAAGACACGCTCGAGATGGTTCTCGGCGACGTGTCGAACGTCCACGTCGTGTCGCTTGCTCGTGACGACAAGGAGCCCATCACCAACAAGGTGGACGCCATGATCGCCACGTTCAACGCGGACGACACCGTCTATGTGCTGACCGATATGCTCGGCAGCTCGGTCAACAACAACATGGTCGAGCTTTCCAAGAACGGCACGAAGTTCACGGTTGTCAGCGGTTTCAACATTCCGCTGGCATTGACGCTTGCTATGAGCCCCGCCCCCGTCAAGGGTGCCGAGCTCGCGGCCCTCATCAACGAGGCCCGCACCGGTCTGACCAACCCCAACGCACCGGTCGAGGTTGCCGCGGCTCCCGCCAAGAAGGCTAAGGCGCCCCGTCACAGCTCCGGTCCCGCCAAGATCGTCCTCGCACGTCTTGACTACCGTCTGCTGCACGGCCAGGTCGTCTTTACCTGGACCACCAAGGTTCAGGCCGAGCGCATCATCGTCGTCGACAACGCTGCCGCCAACGATGACATCAAGAAGGGCGCTCTTAAGCTGGCCAAGCCCCAGGGCGTGCGCCTGAACGTCTTCACCGTCGAGCGTGCCCTCGCCAAGATGGACAAGCTCAACACCCTCGGCGAGCGCGTCATGTTCGTCTTTGGCAACACGGCCGAGATGCTGCAGTTCTGCCAGGGTTACAAGCTCGACGCCATCAACCTGGGCGCCACCGCCAACCACGACGGTGCCGATCAGGTCGGCGGCAAGGACAGCTCCGTCTTCTTCGACGCCACCCAGAAGGCCGACGTCAACCAGCTGCTCGACATGGGCATCAAGCTCTACGTCCAGCAGACCCCCACGTATCAGAGCGTCGACATCGACGCCAAGCTGTAATCAACCAGGCTTTTGCCTGACTGAAAGGAGAAGGGTATGAATACGTTCATCAGTGCGGTGCTCGTCGGCCTCGTCGGCGTGTTCTGCATGTGGGACTCCCGCCTGCTCGGCCGTCTTAACTTCGAGCAGCCCCTCGTTGGCGCCACGCTCGTCGGTCTGCTGCTGGGCGATGTGCCCACCGGCCTTGCCGTCGGTGCCGCCGTCGAGCTCGTATCCATGGGCCTGGTGCAGGTCGGCGCCGCCGTTCCGCCCGATATGGTCCTGGGCGGCATCGTGGCAGCTGCCTTCGCGTGCCTGACCGATGCTTCCGCCGAGACCGCCATGGCGAACGCTTTATGAATGAGAGTCAGGAGTACGACAACGCCTCCCA
>URZJ01000189.1 GCA_900552395.1 uncultured Collinsella sp.
GAGGCATCCGGAATCCCGCGCAGCAAAAGCCAACAGGCTATGCCGCCCACACCATAGATAGGGCAACACGGCCCCAGCAAAAAGCCACTGTTGGCAAATCGTCCGTGATTGAGCATGGCGCAAACCGTCGACTCCCACGCCCAGCCGCAAAACCCGTAAAAGGCAAACGAGAGCACCAGTGCCGAGAGTGGACAGGCGGCAAGCGTCGCGCCGCCAAAAGCCATATCAATCGCGGTTCCCACCGTCTACCCTCTCCTCTTTTCGCTCGATTCGCTGCTCACGTCATCGTCCGCCTCGTCCTTGCGCCGCAGACGGCCGGCGACCGTCTCACGCAGAGCGCACCATTTATCTGCCAGGCATACAATCCAAGCCTCACGACACGTCGGCGGCACCGGCACCAGCGGAAACATATGGCGCGCGATGATATTCCGCTCGCGCGACGTCAGCTCAAAATCTTCCTCCGCACGCGCCAGGGCAAAAAACGGGTGACGAAAGCCATGCAGTCGATGGCTTGGGTCGGGATCGTGCCAGTCATAGAGAAAGTAATCGTGCAGCAGGGCCCCGCGCAGCAGCGAGGCGCGGTCGACCGAAATGCCAGCACGGCCCAAGCGCTCGGCAAATGACAGACTTGCCCGCGCCACCGAGGTCACATGCGCATACACCGTCACATCGCCATGCTGGATAAACTCGCGCGTCAGGTCCAGACGGCCCGCCTGTGCCAGTTGACGGGCAGCATGGTCTACTTCGCACGCGATTTTCTCGGCACGAGCGACATCGGACATGCTGTCTCCTTCCAGCGACTCACGGCGACAAGCCACAGCCTGCACGCAATGAATAAAATCATCATGGAACTAATCAGTATGGCATCGGACAAAACGTTTTGCCCCACCAGTTGGCGAATTACCGCGCCGCCGTCACATATCAAACGCCAAAATGTGCGAGACTGTTTTGTGCAATTGTGCCGGCCGAGGGAGCGCCGGCGCTCGATTCGCATGGAGTAACCCACAACGATGCTGCTTACGCAAACGACAACGCCCGAGGACGTCAAGGCTCTCGACCGCGCCGAGCTTCCACTGCTCTGCGGCGAGATCCGCCACGCCATCCTCGAAAGCTCCGCCGCCGTCGGCGGACACGTTGCCCCCAACTTGGGCGTCGTTGAGCTTACGGTTGCGCTTCATCGCGTGTTTAACTCCCCCATCGACAAGATTGTCTTTGACGTTTCGCACCAGACCTACGCCCACAAGGCGCTGACTGGGCGCGCGTACACCTATATCGATCCGGAGCGTTATGGCGAGGCTTCTGGCTTTGCCAATCCCGACGAGTCCGAGCACGACCTGTTCGCCATGGGTCATACCTCCACATCGGTGAGCCTGGGCTGCGGCTTGGCACACGCCCGCGATTTGGCGGGCGACAGCTACAACGTCATTACCATCATTGGCGACGGTTCGCTTTCGGGCGGTCTGGCGTTTGAAGGCTTTAACAATGCCGCCGAGCTCGACAGCAACTTGATCATCGTCGTCAATGACAACGACCAGTCCATCGCCGAAAACCACGGTGGCCTGTATCGCAATCTGGCCGAGCTGCGCGCCAGCAACGGCACCTGCGAGCGCAACGTTTTCCGCGCGATGGGACTCGACTACCGCTATCTGGACGCCGGCAACGATGCGTTGGCCCTGGTCGACACGCTGCAGGAGCTGCGCGATATCGATCATCCCATCGTGCTGCACGTCTCCACCGCAAAGGGCAAGGGCTTTGAGCCAGCCCAGAGCGACCCCGAGCGCTGGCATCATGTGGGTCCGTTTGACATGGCGACTGGGCGCAAGCTCTGCCCGGGCCATCCGAGCGAGCCTGCGCCGCGCACCTATGCCGATATTACGGGCGAGGCCCTGAGCGCTGCCATCGAGCGCGATCCGCAGGTTGTGGGCATCACGGCTGCCACGCCCTACATCATGGGCTTTACACCCGAGCTTCGCGCCGCGGCAGGCAAGCAGTTTGTCGACGTGGGCATTGCCGAGGAACACGCCGTGACCTTTGCCACCGCGCTCGCCCGCTCGGGTGCCAAGCCAGCCTTTGGTGTGTACGGCACGTTTTTGCAGCGCGCCTACGACGAACTGTGGCACGACCTGTGCCTCAACGACGCCCCCGCAACCATCCTGGTATTTGGCGCGTCGATCTTTGGCACCACATCCGAGACGCACCTCTCGTTCTTTGATATTTCCATGCTGGGCGGTCTTCCCAACATGCACTACTTGGCGCCGGCCTGCATGGAGGAATATCTGTCCATGCTGAGCTGGTCGCTCGATCACCGCGAGCATCCCGTGGCGATTCGCGTGCCGGGCATTGGCTTGGTAAGCCGCCCCGACTTGGCGCCTGCCGAGGACGCCGATTACGGCGCCGTTCATTACAACGTGGTGCGCCAGGGTCGCGACGTGGCCGTGCTCGCGCTTGGCGATTTCTTTGAGTTGGGCGAGCGCGTGGCAAACCGCTTGGCTGCCGAGTACGGCATCGAGGCCACGCTCGTCAACCCGCGCTATGCAACTGAGCTCGACCGTGAGTTCCTCGACAGCCTTGCCGCCGAGCATCGCGTTGTCGTCACTCTCGAGGACGGCATCTTGGACGGTGGCTGGGGCGAGCGTGTCGCGTGCTACTTGGCCTGCACGCCCGTGCGCACGCGCACCTTCGGCATCGCCAAGGGCTTCCCCGACCGCTACGACCCCAAAGAGTTGCTCGCTCAGAACGGCATGACGGTCGAGAACATGGCCGCCGAAGCCGTAAGGCTACTCAACGAGTAAGAAAACCTCCGCAAGGAAAGCACCCCTGCGGAGGTTTTTATTTTCGCGGCGCGATTATCTCAATCTGTAACATCTAGGGCCCGAATTCCCGTCTAACTGTTACAGATCTAGACAAACCGTCTTTGCCCCTGACCTTTGTCTCAATCTGTAACAGATAGAGACCTTTTGGCCGTCTAACTGTTACAGATCGAGACATTCGAATTCCCCTGAAGAGAAAATCTCAATCTGTAACAGTTACTCGGCAAAAATGGCTGCAGATGTTACAGATCGAGACAAAACAGCAAGGCATGCCGCTGCATCGGCCAGAACCGCCACAAAGGTGCCTGTCCCTTTTGGTAGGTAGAATAACCCATAAGGTAAGTATGTTTCTGAGTTATTTCGTGTTGACCCATTTGAGCGCGATAGGGTATAACTCTACTCAACCGCTAGGGATTTTATTGAGAAAGGTGTTCTACCATGAGCAAAAACCTCTCCCAGCAGGTCGTTCTCGACCGCCGCGGCTTCGTCGCCGCCACCTTCGCAACCGTCGCCGGCCTTGGTCTTGCCGGCTGCTCCGACACCAGCGCCGAGGCCGACAAGGGTTCCGCCGCCGGCTCCTCCAAGAGCTCCGAAGATACCGAGGCTTCCACCATACTCGATGCCAAGGCATTCGACAAACTCGTCGACAACGGCCCCAAGGCCGATGATGACGCCATCGCCGCCAGCACCTGGGCTACGGCCGTCAAGGATGCCGGCGTCTTTACGATCGGTGGCGTCCAGACCTCCACGCTCTTCTCCCTCCTCAACGAGAAGGACGGTCAGACCCGCGGCTTCGACGCCGGTATCGCACAGCTCCTGTCCAACTACATTCTGGGCGAGAACAAGGTC
>URZJ01000190.1 GCA_900552395.1 uncultured Collinsella sp.
TGATGGGCAAGGCGCCCTTTACATGCACGGGGTCGGTTGAGGGGGATCGACTCACTGCTACCGCGCGGTCGGGTTCCATTTCGATCTCGCTGAGCGGTATGCGCAAAGAGCTTTCGGGGCGCACCGCATAAAGTTTGCGCAGGTAAACATCGGTATTTGACTTTATAAAATAGTTCAGAGCGCTATCATTTGTCGTTACGAGTTGGTTAGCCCCGGTAAAGGATGAGCGCGTGAAGCTCGATACACTCGAGATCGGAAAGGACGCCGTTGTCGCATCGGTGGCATCGGACGATCGGGCACTCCGACAGCATATTTTGGACATGGGTTTAACGCCGGGCACCGAAGTCACCATGATGAAGTACGCTCCTATGGGCGACCCGCTCGAGATTCGCCTGCGTGGCTACGAGTTGACGCTGCGCAAGGACGATGCTGCTCGCATCGAGCTCGTGGGTGTTCACGACACAGACACGGGTCCGCGCACTAACGCCGCAATCGGCATGACGGAGCACCCGGCACTTGGCGAGGGGACGTATTCGCCCCGTGCGGCAAAAACGGCCGTGCCCGAGGGCGCACCGCTGCATTTTGCCCTCGCCGGCAACCAAAACTGCGGTAAGACCACGCTGTTCAACCAGCTTACGGGCTCCAACCAGCACGTCGGTAACTTTCCCGGCGTGACGGTCGACCGCAAGGACGGCACCATCCGTAACCATCCCGAGGCAAGCGTTACCGACCTGCCCGGCATCTATTCGCTGTCTCCGTACACGGGCGAAGAGATCGTCAGCCGCCAATTCATCTTGGACGAAAACCCCGACGCCATCATCGATATCATCGACGCCACCAACATCGAGCGTAACCTGTACCTGACGCTGCAGCTCATGGAGCTCGACCGCCCCATGGTCATCGCGCTCAACATGATGGACGAGGTGACGGCCAACGGCGGCGCCGTGGACGTCAACCTGCTCGAGAGCCTGTTGGGCGTGCCTGTTGTCCCCATTAGCGCTGCCCGCAACGAGGGCATCGGCGAGTTGGTGGATCATGCCTTGCACGTGGCGCGGTTCCGCGAGCGCCCCGGTCGCCTGGACTTCTGCGCGCCCGATGGTCCAGACGGCGGCGCGCTGCATCGCTGCATTCACGGCATCGCCAACCTTATCGAGGACCATGCCGCGACGGCGCATATCCCGGTGCGTTTTGCGGCGACTAAGCTGGTTGAGGGCGACGAGCTGGTGACCGAGGCGCTTCACCTGGATCGCAACGAGCTCGACGCTATCGAGCACATCATTACCCAGATGGAGGGCGAAGCCGGCACCGACCGCCTGTCCGCGCTGGCCGATATGCGCTTTAGCTTTATCGGCGACGTGTGTGGGCGCTGCGTCGTCAAGCCGCATGAGAGCCGCGAGCACGTGCGCTCCGTCAAGATCGACCGCATCCTGACGGGTCGCTACACGGCCATTCCGGCGTTCCTGGTGATCATGGGCCTCGTCTTTTGGCTGACGTTTGGCGTGATCGGCGCGGCGCTGCAGGGGCTCATGGAGGACGGCATCGCTGCCATCATCGCCTCGGCCGATGCGGGTCTCAAGGCGTTCGGCACCAACGACGTGGTGCGCTCGCTGGCTGTCGACGGCGTGCTTACGGGTGTGGGCAGCGTGTTGACCTTTTTGCCGATCATCGTCGTGCTCTTTTTGTTCCTTTCCATTTTGGAGGACTCGGGCTACATGGCGCGCGTGGCCTTTGTCATGGATAAAGTGCTGCGCCGCTTTGGCCTGTCGGGCCGCAGCTTTGTGCCCATGCTCGTCGGTTTTGGCTGTACCGTGCCGGCCATCATGTCGACCCGCACGCTCCCATCCGAGCACGACCGCAAGATGACGGTCATGCTCACGCCGTTCATGAGCTGCTCGGCCAAGTTGCCGGTCTACGGTCTGCTGTGCGGGGCGTTTTTCCCGCAGGCGACGGTTCCCGCCATGGTCTCGCTCTATCTGATTGGCATTGCGGTCGGTTGCATCGCGGCTTTGGTACTCAACCGCACGGCATTTAAGGGCGACCCGGTGCCGTTTATCATGGAGCTTCCCAACTACCGCCTGCCGAGCATCAAGACGACGGTGATGCTGGCATGGGATAAGGCCAAGGACTTTATTACCAAGGCCTTTACCATTATCTTTGCCGCTACGGTGGTCATCTGGTTCCTTCAGACGTTCGATATCCGCTTTAATGTGGTCGCCGACCAGTCGCAAAGCCTGCTTGCGGGCCTCGGCAGCATCATCGCGCCGGTGCTGGCGCCGCTCGGCTTTGGCGACTGGCGCGCCTCGACGGCGCTCGTCACCGGCCTTATCGCCAAGGAGAGCGTCATCTCGACGCTCACGGTGCTTTTGGGCGCAACGTCGCCCGCGGCGCTGTCGACCATGTTTTCGCCGTTTACCGCCTACGTGTTCTTGGTCTTTACGCTGCTGTACCCGCCTTGCGTGGCGTCCATCGGCGCCGTCAAGAGCGAGTTGGGCGCGCGCTATGCCGTGGCTGTATTCGCGTTTCAGGTGACGGTCGCCTGGATCGTGGCGTTTGTCGTGCATTCGGCGGGCATATTGCTGGGGTTGGCTTAGCTATTTATTGACGGCGCAACCTCTGTGTATTGAGTTGATTGCGGCCCTGCATCTGTACTGACGGATGCGGGGCCGTTGCTATATAATCGCCCACCGCTCAAGACAATCGGAGAGGTTTCTACATGGCTCAGGCAAGACAAGATGGCATCTCACTCAAGCAGTGGCTCCCGCTTATCGGGCTCGCCTGCTGTTCGTTCGTGTTCAACACATCAGAGTTCATGCCCATCGGCCTTCTGACTGATATCGCCGCGTCATTCTCGCTCACCGAGGCCCAGGCAGGCATCATGATCTCGGTCTATGCCTGGGGCGTCATGCTGCTGTCGCTGCCGCTTATGGTGTTTGCCTCGCGCTTTGAGTTCAAGCGGATGCTGCTGGGCGTTTTGGCCGTGTTTTCGCTCGGCCAGTTCCTGTCCGCTGTGGCACCGACATATCCCATTTTGGTTTGCGCGCGTCTGGTGGTCGCCTGCGCGCATGCCGTGTTCTGGTCAGTCGCTTCAATCATGGCCTCGCGCCTGGTCGACGCCCGCCACGGGGCGCTCGCCATCAGCATGATCGCTACGGGCTCGTCCATCGCGCAGATCTTTGGCCTGCCGATCGGTCGCGCCATCGGACTGGCCGTGGGCTGGCGCATGACGTTCGCCGTGGTCGGTGCCCTTTCTGCCGCCGCGGTGGTGTACCAGGCCGCGGTGTTTCCGGCCATGCCGGCGGGTGAGCGCTTTACCGTCAAGCAACTGCCGGAGCTCCTCAAGAACCCGTTCCTCATCGCGCTCTACGCGGTCACGGTCTTTATGGCGACCGGCTACTACGCGGGTTACAGCTATATCGAGCCATTCCTGGCACAGGTCGCGCACGTCGACGCAAGCGCTATTACCATGACGCTGACGGCGTTCGGCTGCTCCGGCCTGGTGGGCAGCTGGCTGTTCGGCCGACTGTTCGATGGGCATCGCTTTCCGTTCTTGGCTATCACACTCTCCGGCGTGCCGGTGGCTCTGCTGCTCATGGGTCCGGTTGCACCGTCGCTCGTCGCCGTTCTCGCTGTTTGCGCGCTATGGG
>URZJ01000191.1 GCA_900552395.1 uncultured Collinsella sp.
CGAGCTTGGCATCGCGGTTACCCTGAGCCTCGATACGGGCGGCCTTGGTCTCCAGATACGTGGAGTAGTTGCCCTTGTAGGGATAAAGGTGACCGCGGTCGACCTCGCAGATCCACTCGGCAACGTTATCCAGGAAGTAGCGATCGTGTGTGACGGCAAGCACCGCGCCCTGATAGTTATGCAGGAAGTGCTCGAGCCACAGGATCGACTCAGCGTCCAGGTGGTTCGTGGGCTCGTCGAGCAGCAGCAGGTCGGGAGCCTCGAGTAGCAGCTTGCACAGGGCCACGCGACGGCGCTCGCCGCCGGAAAGCACGTTGACCGGCATGTCGGAATCGGGCAGCTGCAGGGCGTCCATGGCCTGACCGAGCTTGGAATCGATATCCCAGCCGTCGGCGGCGTCGATCTCGTCCTGGAGCTTGCCCATCTCGGCCATGAGGGCGTCCATATCGCAATCCGGGTCGCACATCTCCTCGCCGATCTTGTTGAAGCGGTCGATCTTGGCCTTCACCTCGCCGAACGCCATCTCGATGTTCTCGATGACGGTCTTGTCGTCGTCCAGAGGCGGCTCCTGCTGCAGGATGCCCACCGTGTAGCCGGGGGTAAGCCTGGCATCGCCGTTGGAGACTTCCTCGATACCGGCCATGATCTTGAGCAGGGTCGACTTGCCCATGCCGTTGGGACCCACGACGCCGATCTTGGCACCGGGGTAGAAGCTCAGGGTCACGTCGTCAAGGATTACCTTGTCGCCATGGGCCTTGCGAGCCTGATACATCTGGTAGATAAACTCCGCCATATGTCTGTCCTATCCTTTCTACCTGCTGTTTCCCTATTCTTGATTCGCTTTAGTGGAAACGAAATGAGAAAACCAGCTCTGAAACTTAACGAAAAAGGGGCATGGTTGCCCACACCCCCTAATACTACCTGGGAAAAGTCCCCCGGAACATACTATGAACTGCGTACGCTAGTTTTCCGCAACCTTAGCGAACGGCTCGCTGCGATTTACGCCACAGCAGATACGAATAGGCGTAGGCAGCTCCGGCCGAACCAAACGCCAGAGCCGCAATCACCGCGGCGACGACTTCACTCGAAAGCACGCTGCCCGCCACGCCCATCACAATCAGGCCAACACCCAGCACCATAAAGCAGGCACCGCCAAAGCGCTGCGTACGGCGCCAGTTCTCGGGATCGGCAAGCGCCCAGGGCGTCTTGATACCGAGCGTATAGTTCTGCTTCACACGCGGCAAGTAGTTGCCTACGCCGATGAACAGCAAACCGACAGCACCGGAAATCAGCACGTTGACCGAACCGACCGCCGGCACCACGCCCCAGACCGTAAGCTCTCCCAGCCAGCTTATGGCGCACATGAACAAGGTGAAGGCAATTACGAAGCCCTGATAGAACTTACCCGAGGTTCGATATGCCTCACCTTTGGGATCGATGCGCGGCACCACGCAGAACATTGCGAGAAGCGCCAGAGGCAGCACGCCGAGCGCGGAGGCCATCCAGCTAGGACCCCAACCGTCGACAGCGCCGTTCGCGCCCCAGTGCGTGGGAATCTGCGCAGGCAAGCTCGGCATCACCATGAGGTGCGCTACGACATTGGCGACGCACAGAGCGACCAGCGCAATCCACACGCGCGACGATACCCCTGTGGGGTGAATGCCCTTGTTTTCGTTATTCATCCTTATCACCTTCATTGTTTGTAAAACCCATAAACCAGCCAATTAAATCCTGCATGACGGTGGTGTTTAAGCTGTATACGATGTTTTGGCCATAGCGCTCGTCGGTCACCAACCCGGCGTTTTTAAGCGTCGCCAAGTGATGGCTCAGCGACGGCTTACTGATATCGAAATGCTTGGCAAGCTCCCCCGCCGTGCAATTGCCCTCGCGCAGCAGTTCCAAAATGCGCCGCCGCGTTGGATCAGCCAGCGCCTTAAAACCTTCTCCCGGCATAGAACCTCCTCTCGCTATCTCTCGCGACGTGCACACTATACTTGATATTTAGATGTTTGTCTAATTATCTAATAGCAATGTTATGTATAGAACATTCGTTCGTTTTTAGATACAATGGGTCCAGAAGCAGATGGGCCAGCTCCCTCTTCCCAAGAAGGAGATGGACTATGAGTATTAACGATGTCCTGACGTTGTTGTTGCTTGTAATCGCGGCTGTGGAGCTCGGCATCCACATTGGAGGTCGAATGAAATAGCCGCCCCCGCGTAATGCGAAGACGGCCACTTCTCACGCTACAAACGTGTTTGGGAGTTGGCTAACCCGCTGCAACGGGTGCCATCTGCTTCATCTTATGCGAATCCCTGCCTCATTTCAACAAGCCCCTAGGGCTCAAATGGAATCGCGATAATACCTATAATGGCGATAGCTAAAACACGACCGCTTCCCCATCGGAGGATGTCTATGACCGAAACTGCTGCACTCGTCGAGACACGCGACACCAAGCTCGAAATCATCATGGGCCGCGAGGCACTCGACAAGCTCGCCAACGCCACGGTGCTGATACTCGGCTGCGGAGGCGTGGGCTCTAGCTGCTGCGAGGCACTTGCCCGCGGCGGCATCGGGCATTTTGTAATTCTGGACAAGGACACCATCGCGCCCAGCAATATCAATCGCCAGGCCATCGCCTTTCATAGCACCATCGGCAAGCGCAAGGTTGACGTGATGGAAGCCATGATCCACGACATCAATCCCGCCGCCAGCGTTATCAAGCGCACCGAATACCTGCTGAGCGACAACATCGACGAGTTCTTCGCGGGCGTTTTGGAGCAGACGGGTGGCAAGCTCGACTACGTCGTCGACGCCATCGACACCATCTCGGCCAAGCTCACCATTGCCAAATATGCTCAGGACCACGGCATTCGTTTGGTTAGTTCCATGGGCGGGGCCAACAAGCTCCATCCCGAGTGCCTCCGCTTTGCCGACATCTTCGATACGGTACGTGACCCCATGAGCCGCATTATGCGCAAAGAATGTAAGAAGCGCGGAATCAAGAGCCTACATGTACTGTTTAGCTGCGAGGAATCGGTTAAGACACAGCCCCGCGACCCTTCCAACATCCACGAGCGCACCGAGCTGGGAACTGCGAGCTTTATGCCGCCCATCATGGGCCAGATGATCGCTGGCGAGGTTATCCGCCAGATCAGCGGGCGCGGGTGCGAACGCGTGCGCGCCGATGGCCAGCGCCTAAATTAACGAGACGCACCGCGATGACACCGCAATTATTTGATGCGCATTGCCATCTTGATTTAATGGCTCGCCCGGACGCCGTTGCCGATGAGGCAACGGCGCTGGGCCTGGTCCTATTTGACTGCGGCGTCGATCCGCACGACTTTGCACGCGCCAAGAAGCGCGCCTGCGGCCGGTCAAATATCTTTGCCGGCATCGGCCTCCATCCCTGGTGGCTCGCCGACGGCCGCTGCGGTCCTGCCGAAGTCAATCTGCTTTGCGAAGTTGCCGCCCAAGAGCGCTACATCGGCGAGGTGGGACTCGACTTTTCCGCGCGTTTTGCCGGAAGCGAACCGCTTCAAATACAGGCACTTGACCGGCTCTGCGATGCGCTCGTGCAGAGCCCTCTTGCCGGGCGCGTGATATCAATTCACGCTGTTCGTTCGGCAGGAACC
>URZJ01000192.1 GCA_900552395.1 uncultured Collinsella sp.
GCGTCGTAGCCCTCGTCGGCGACCTTGTCGGCGAGCGCGGTCATCTTCTTGCCGGTCTCGTAGAGCGCCTTGCCGTCCTCGAGGTAGCCCTCCTGGTCGAAATGCATGATCTCGATCTTCTCGGTTTCCTTCATTTGTCTCTCCTTTCTGGGGTTGTCTCCACATCCCCCATGCCAACGGGCATCAAAACCCGCTTACATTCCGTAACACTCAGCCGCTTTGGCCTTAAGCGCATTGACTGACTCTTCGTAGCCCTCTGCCTTGACCTCCATTTGCTTGGAGACGGCATCGAGATACGGGTGCACGTCCCATGACTTCAGACGCTCGGCGATTATGGCCGCAATCGTCTGGAAGAACACAAGATTTGGAATTGCGCTGAGCAGCGGAGCCACCTGAGGCACCGCAACCTCGTGAGCCTTACCCCTGGGATGGGCCGTGAGCAGCACCGTTTTTGCCGTAACGTTCGATAGCGCATCGGCGATATTCGCAAGACGCTCCGACCCCTGCGGATCGTCGACGATAAACACCAGATAACCCGGAACGATCTGCATCTCGGGACCGTGGACGAACTCCTCGCCCTCGTGATGCATGGCAGGAATCTTGATGGTCTCGCTCAGCTTGAGGGCCGCCTCTTCGGCAACGCCATAGTTGGGGCCGTTGCCGACGACCATGGCGGGCATGTGCTCAGAAAGCTCGAGCATGCGGTCTTGGACATATGCCTCGGCGGTCTTGCACATCACGGCATTGGCATGGATAGCCTCGCGCAGGTCGTCTAAACGCTGGGCAACGCCCTTGGCGTCAATCGTTCCGCGCGCCTGACCGCCGTAAATACCAAAGAGCACCAGGTACTCAACGAGGACCTCGACGCCCAGCGTCACAAAGTCCACCGACTCGACGCCCACACCGTAGTCAAGAACGATATCAGTGTGCCCCTTGATGGGCGCCTCGACGTTTGCCGTGAGCGCAACAGCTGCCATATCGTGTGCACGCATGTAATCGAGCGCTGCAATCGTATTGGTCGAATAGCCACTCTGCGAGACGGCGATGTTGAGCGCATGCTGCGGATAGGTGTGTTCAAAATCGACGAAGGCCTCGGGCGTCACAACGGACACCTGCATCTGCAGCGCATCTTGCAGGTAATCTCGGGCGCAATCGGCGGCATGGCGCGACGAACCCGAAGCAACGATGCGCAGCGCGTCAAAAGAACCGGACTGGATAATATCAACGAGCTGCGCTACCAGCTCAGACGAACGCTCGAGGTTCGCTCCCATACGCACATGGGCAAGCTGAACGTAATCGAGCATCTTCATCGTCTCACCTCGTAACAAATCATTAGTATTTGATACCAATCACAGTTACAGGTTACGGCTTTTTGATACCTTTTTGTCGATTAATTTATCCCCATCGGCGAACGGTCGATTTTGAGCCATGTAAGGTTGTATATGTAGTCTGCTCAACGAATCAAAATTCCGTCAGTTTTTCAGCCCGTTATGCAAAAAACCAGCTAGTACGTATAGGTATATCCACCCGCATCGCCGCGGTTAAACGACTTGACGTACTCGATCGCCTGGCCGCTCGCATCGAAGCTCACGCACTCCAGCGTCAAGGCAAGATCGCCCTGCTCCAGTCCAAGCAGGCCGGCATCTCGCGCGCCCAGCGCTTCGATATCGAGCTTTTCCTGCGCCATGACCGGCTTTCGGCCCAACATCTCATAGGTCTCGTACAAACTGAAGACCGACACGTCAATATCTTCGATTGTGGGAAACAGTAGGCACGGGATGAACGCCGTCTCAATCGATACGGGATCGCCGTTGACGCAGTTCAAACGCCGAATCGAATACAGCAAATCATCCTCGGCAATGCCAAACAGGTTGGCATAATATGGGCCCGCATAACGCTTGGAACGCGCGAGGATACGAACGGACGGCTCGCCGCCCGAAGCACGAACCGATTCGCGAAAGCCTCCCGCTCGCTCGTAGGCAACGGGCACCTTCTGTGCCACAAACGCGCCTTTTCCGCGGACGCGTCGAATCTGCCCACGCCGAACCAGCTCATCGACAGCACTTCGGATGGTCAAGCGTGTCGTACCGAATTCCTCGGCGAGGTCTTTTTCGGACGGAATCATGGAACCCGTGGGATATATACCGCGCTCGATACGCTCCTCGATGCGGCGTC
The DNA here is from genome assembly GCA_900552395.1 of uncultured Collinsella sp. GTDB lineage: Bacteria > Actinomycetota > Coriobacteriia > Coriobacteriales > Coriobacteriaceae > Collinsella. The sequence continues at coordinate 2,176 of URZJ01000192.1, forward strand.
GAATGCGCATATAAACCGGGGTGGCATCTACTGTTTCAGCCATTGTTCACCTGCCACGCTCCTCATGCCGTTCTTTTCGCCGTTGTCGGCAAAGCGGAACTTTGTGGGCAAAATCACCGATTTGCAATGCTCCACAAAACACATGTCCTTATCAAATTCCATCGTGCTCTCATAGAACACCGGCGTTCCCTCTTCTTGTTGGAGCAGCTCGGCCTCTTCGGCGTTCAAACGCGAGATGGAGATATGCTCACGTCCATGCTCAACACGCACGCCACCTTCTTTGAGCAAGACATCGTAAAGGCTCTCGCACTCAAAATCGTGCTCGGGAAGCGATGGGCACAGGGACAGATTAACGTGAGCCGTCTCGATTGACGCCGGCTCGCCCTCAATAAGTCGAAAGCGCTGCATGCGGAGCAAAGGAGCGCCTATAGCCACCCCAAGCTTGTCGGCAAGCGTCTTATCCGCCTCGATGGTCTCGGTGGAAACCAGACGAGAAGAGGGATGCAGGCCGGCAGTCCGCACGGCATCGGAAAAGTTATACGTTTCCTGGAAGATGTTCAGCGGCTTAGGAGGACACACATACGTACCCGATCCGCGACGGCTCTCGAGCGTTCCGCACGAGATGAGCCGCGTGATACCGGCGCGCAACGCCGTACGCGAAACGCCGATCTCTTCGCACAGCACGCGCTCGGCCGGCAGGCGATCGCCGCCGGCAAGCTGATGGTGCTGGATATACCAAAGAATCCCCTCAACAGCACGATCTTTGGGGGGAATTGCATAAGATTCGCCTGCCATTGCACAGACTCCTCGTTCAGAAACGTATGTCGCCAAAATTAGGCCAGACCACCCATGGCATCAAATTCGGCCTTGATCTTCTCGGCGACATTCCGATACGACTTATACAGGCTTGAATCGCGTTTGACTTCGTCGGTCATAACGGGAATCTCTAATTTGGAAACCTCGTCTTTTCCCGTCTGAACCGCCACAACAACGCCCATACCAAGACACATATTACGCTTGGCAGCGTTTATTTTCGCCGCCTTAGCGGGATTTGCCAGGATACGCTGGGCAAATTCCTGTTTTGAGGCCACTTCCTCGGCCTCCGGATCGCCCGCCTCGGCTACTTCGCACTGCAACACGTCCGCATAGTCAAAAATCTTAGGCTCTGCACCACGCTGATGCACGGCCCACTTGCGACGCGTGGCATCCTGGTAGATAGCCGGCAAAAACGTAAACCGCGGCGGGTCCAAAATCGTATCCGTTATAGTAAACACATCGGGATCAAAGGCATCCTGCGGGTTTTTCTTCTTGAACAGCCCCATATCAGACTCCCGTACTAACACTTAACAACTCGAGCTAAATATAGCACCAATTTCAAGCCGTCACTTTAGCACATCGGTGCGCGGCGCCTACGGCTCGCCCAGCGGGGAATACGTACGGACGAGGGCCG
>URZJ01000193.1 GCA_900552395.1 uncultured Collinsella sp.
AGGCGGCGATGGAGCCCATGATGGTCGGGATCATGGTCATGAGCAGGGAGTCGCCGACGCCGGCGAGCGGTCCCATGGTGCCGATCTTCAGGTCTTGGACGGCGTCCGCCGCCGCTAGGCCGTCGCGCTCCTCCATGGCCACGCAGGCGCCAAGGATGATGGCGGCGAGCCAAGGCTGGGTGTTGTAGTAGCGGAAGTGGTTGTTGAGCGCTTGCTTATAGTCCTCGTCGTTCGTGTAGATCTTCCTCAGGACCGGCGAGAGGGCGTAGGCGACTGAGGCGCCCTGCTGGGTCTGGTAGTTGAAGGTGCACACGCTCATGAGCCAGCGCCAGTTCGCGTTGCGCAGGTCCTTCTTGGTGACCTTGTAGCCGGAGGGCTTGCCCTTGGCGACGGCGGTGATGTTCTCGTTTTCCATGGTTACTCATCCTCTCCGATGAAGGCGTCTGCGGAAGCGTGGGCGGCGAGCTCGGTGTCCCTCTCGGCGCGCTGGTAGAACGCGATCGCGAGGGCAAAGCCGACGATGGCGGCGCCGATGATGGGCACGTTCAGGAAGGCCGAGAGGAAGAAGCCGGCGAGCAGGTACTGGAAGTACTTGCCGGTGGGCATGTAACGCAGCAGCATCGCGATTCCGACGGCCGGGAGCATCTTGCCGGCGAGGGTGAGGCCGGAAAGGAACCACTGGGGCATAACCTCGAGGAGCCAGTTGACGGCGGGCTGGCCGAGGGTCACGGAGACAAAGACGGGCAGGGCGGCGCACAGGCCGAAGAGCACGGGGCAGACCCACAGGATGGCGTTCATCTGCTTGAACTTGCCCTCGTCGCAGAACTTCTGAGACTTCTCGACGACGAAGCCGTTGAGGATCTTGACGATGACGTCGAGCTGGATGCCGAGCATGCCGACCGGCAGGCCGATGGCGAGGCCCGTGTCCGCGCCCAGGGTCACGCCGTAGGCTGTGGCGATGATGGCCATCGTGCCGTAGTCGGGAATCGACGAGCCGCCGAAGCCCGCGACGCCGAGCTGCATGAGCTGGATGGTGCCGCCGATGACGAGGCCGGTCTGCCAGTCGCCCATGACGACACCGGTGATAAGGCCCCAGAAGACGGCATAGTTGACGAAGATCATCGGGATGCCGTAGTAGTCCACGTGCTTGATGAAGGCCAGCAGGGTCAAAAGGACGACCTGCAGGATAGTGAAGTTGACCATGATCCCTCCTTAGATGAGGTCGGCGACGGAGACGGGCTTGTCGGCGGGCACGAACTGTGCCGTCACCTTGACGCCGCGGGCGATGAGCGCCTTGTAGCTCTGGACGTTCTCGGCGGAGGCATAGGCGCGCTGAGTGAGCTGGACGCCGCCCTCCTTGACAAGAGAGCCGCCGACGATCAGCGACGGGAGCTCGATGCCCGACTCGACCAGGTGAAGGATCGTCTCGGGCTCCTTGGCGATGACAAAGACCTTCTCGCGGTCGTACTTGCCCGCCGCGAAGTTCTTGAGCGCGGTCTGCTCGGAGATGATCGAGACGGCCATGCCCGCGGGGCGCGCCATCCTCATGGTGGACTTCAGGACCTCGTCGCCGGCGACCTTGTCGTCGATGACCATGACTCGGGTCGCGCCCGACACCGGGGCCCACTGCGTCACGATGATGCCGTGAAGCAGGCGATTGTCGATTCGTGCCATAACAACACTCATGTTTGCTCCTATCAAATGAAGTTTTACGTTCGGTACTGCCTCGGCGCTATCCGGATTCGCGCCGGGCAAGGGGTTATCGGATTATTGAGGACGCGCGGTCAGCTCGCGGCGGCGCGGGGAAGGTCACTCGTCGAGCAGGAGGTCCGAGGAGCCGAGGCGCTCTTCTCGCGCCGGGGCGGCGCTCACGCTTATGTAGTCGAAGACATATGCGATCTCGCTTACGGGAACCTCTACGCGATAGCGCGTCGAGATACTCGAGAAGCTCTGCCTGAAGGAATCGATGAAATCGGCGCGTTCCTCCTCGAAGCGGTCCTGGCCAACGTAGGTCTCAATGGGGTTTCTGGTAACAAGGCGCTCGACGAGACAGCAGAGGTGGACGTAGAGCCCAATGATGGCGTTGCTGCCGATCTTCTCGCCTGTCCTGCGCTGAAGCTCGTGCACGGCGCTCTCGATCTCGTGGAATAGCCGCTCCGGGTCGAGGATGGTGATGGAGCGGATGACGTTCTGCAGCGTCATGTTCGAGAGCAACTTCTCGTGGAAAGAAGAGAGCTCGGAAGCGTCAAGCCACCTGCCGAACACGGCATCAACCTTAGAGGCGGACGCCGTCGACATGATGTCCTCGAGGGCGACGAAGGGAACGGAGGCGACCCCGGGGTCTCCCGTGCCGATGACGGCGCAGACGCGGTGCTCGGAGAAAACGGCGTCGTTCGACCCGTTCGCGACGAGCTGCTTGAAGGGCCTCGTGAGCAGGCGCGCGCCTATGGTGCGCGGGAGGCTCTGCGAGACGAGCTGGCGTATCCTTTCCGCGGCGTCGACCCCAGACTCGGAGCAGAAGACGATGGCGTCCTCACGGTTGACGCGCTCGATCACCTTGCAGTGCGTCACGCACGCGGCGGTCGCGTCGCCAAGAACCTCGGCGATGGACTTGCCGCCGAGCAGCCCAACCCCGATCTCGAGCGCAAGACCGGTAGAGACGTTGTTCACCACGCCGATAGTGGAGTCGGTAACGTTTTCGAGGGCCTTATAGGCCTCCTCCAAGGAGCCCATGTCGACGAGGAACACGACCCCGGTGCAGTAGGAATGGCGGTCGACGAGGCGCTGGAGCGGACCGACGATGTCCTTCAGCTGCTGGTCGTAGGGCATGTCGACCGCCTCGTACACATGCATGCCGAGCATACGGTTCGCCGCGTCGGCGATGCTCGTCGCCGTTGAGTAGCCGTGGGACAAGATGACGCAGAGCGTCCGAAGGGCCTTCGCATCGCGAGACTCCGATGCGACGCACAGCGTCAGAAGCGTCTTCGTGAAGTGATCGAGCGAGATTCCAAGCGCCCCTTCCACGTCTGCGGCGACCTGATCGGAGACACTCGAGGCAAACGGCAATTCGGAGGTCACGGCACCGAGGAGATGGGAGATTTGCTCCGCACAGGCAGACTTTCGCTTAGCCAGGCCGATGCCCGGCCACAACTGCAGGCAAATCTCCTGGGCCAGTAGAAAAGCGACCTTCCTCGAAAGCTCGATGCCATAAGAAGAGCCTGCGTCGGCAAGGACCGCGCCCACGACGCGCTCGAAGGCGCGCGACCTCGAGGAGGTAACGCCGCGGCCGAAGATCAAGTGATCCTCAACGCCGCGCGCAGCGGAGACAGCTTGCGAGACGAGCTCGGAGACAGAAAGCTCCCCGGCGCAGAATCGCTCATCGAGGGAGCACAGGGCATCGAGCGCCTGCTCGACCGGCCCTGTGCTCTCGGCGGCATCCAGAGACGCGTCGATCAGAACGCCATCGTCGGGCTGTTGATCGATCTGCGCGGAGGAGAGGAGCCCACTGGGAAGAAGATACGGGCGAACGACGACGTAGTCGCCCTCGCGATTGAGGAACGCTTTGGCGCAGCAGTTCGTCACGCAGGCGCGCAAGCCGGCGATGTTATCGGAAAA
>URZJ01000194.1 GCA_900552395.1 uncultured Collinsella sp.
CGTTGAGGGCGCCACGGATCTTGTTGAGGACCAGGGTCGGCAGAGCCTCGCCGTCGATGTCCTCAGCGATGATGAGCAGGCCACGGCCGGCGCGCTGGACAGCCTCGAGAACAGGCATGATGTCCTGAACGCTGGAGATCTTCTGGTCGGTGATGAGGATGTACGGATCCTTCATCACGGCCTCCATGCGGTCGTTGTCCGTGACGAAATAAGCGGAGACATAGCCCTTGTCGAACTGCATGCCCTCGACGGTGTCGATGGTGATGTCGAACGTCTGGGAATCCTCGACGGTGATGACGCCGTCCTTGCCCACGACCTCCATGGCCTCGGCGATCTTCTCGCCGACCTCGGGGTCACCAGCGGAGATGGTGCCGACGGAAGCGATCTGCTCCTTGGTCTCGACCGGCTTGGCCTGCTTCTTCATCTCGGCGACGGCGGCGTTTACGGCCTTGTCGATGCCGCGACGGATGGCCAGCGGGTTGGCGCCGGCGGCGACGTTGCGCAGACCGTCGTTGACGATAGCCTGAGCGAGCAGGGTTGCGGTGGTGGTGCCGTCACCCACGGTGTCGTTGGTCTTGGTGGCGACCTCCTTCACCAGCTGAGCGCCCATGTTCTCGATGTTGTCCTCGAGCTCGATCTCCTTAGCGACGGAAACGCCGTCGTTGGTGATGGTCGGAGCACCGAACGTGCGCTGCAGAGCGACATAGCGGCCCTTGGGGCCCATGGTGACGGTAACGGCGTCGGCCAGAGTGTTGACGCCCTTGGCGAGCTTAGCGCGGGCATCGGTGTTGAACGTAATGTTCTTTGCCATGGTGAGTAATCCTCCAAAAGAAATGTGACTCGCGTCGCCGCTTCCGAGTCCTATGCGGCGAGCGCGCTCAAAGACGAATCAGAGATTCTGACGAGACTAGGCCTCGACGACGGCGTAGATGTCGTCGGCGCGCATCAGCAGATATTTCTCGCCGTCGACCTTGACCTCGTTGCCACCAAACTTACCGTAAATGACAACGTCGCCGACCTGAACGTCCATGGGGATGCGCTCGCCCTTGTCGTTGACCTTACCGGCACCCACGGCAACGATGGTGCCGCGCTGCGGCTTCTCCTGAGCGTTGCTGGCGATGTACAGACCAGAAGCGGTCTTCTGCTCGGCCTCGTCGGGCTTGACCAGGACGCGATCTGCAAGCGGCTTCAAAGACGACATGCTTGTTTCCTCCTTTGTGGGCCGCGCGGTCATGCCGCGCGGGTTAACCCTTTTTGTTTGCGTACGCGTTGAATGGTACCCACGAATGGCGGGTTATACAACACAGAGTCAAAAAATCTTATTTTTTGGCACTTAGATTTTCTGAATGTCGGAGGATAACTTATGCGCAGCCCCAAGGCGGACCGGAAAGCATGAAGTTTTAGCGCGGCAACTTTGTGAATCAGCTTCTCAAGACTACAATCCTCCAGATGAAATATGCCCAGATGAGAGGAAGGGAGGGCAGATGACTGATGAGCTGAGCACCTCGGCATGGCGAGATATAGCACCGAATCGCGATGCACGCGACTCCATACCGCCCGTTCGCACTCGCCTGCTCGCCCTGGCTCTCGTCTTCGCCCTTCTCGCGGTAACCATCCTCTCCCCCATCGCAACCGCCCATGAGTTGCATCATGACTGCACCGGCGCGGGCTGCACCATCTGCGCCGAGCTCGCCGGCAATCTGTCGATCGCCCGTGGCGGTGACACCGTCCCCGTGGGCGCGACATCGTTCATCACCCTCTTGCTGATCTCCGCCCTAGCCGTCATCGGCACCGAGCGATCTTCATATGCCCCGGTCACCCTATTATCCCTCAGGGTCCGTCTGGACGATTAACGACTCCCAATTGAATCAAATAGCTACCGCGTGCCACAGCGGCATCGCCTTCGGCCGTCGGCACCCCGACGCAGCCGTTTTCAATTCAGGAGCAATCTATGGACAACCGAATCTACCGTCGCCATCCCAAGCGGCGTCCTATTCGTCACCGTGGCCCCATGGCGGCGGCATATATGCCCCTTTTAAGTGCGGTCTTTGCTCTCGCCGCTTCTGACGACAATGCGTCCAGCTCGACCCCGTCGAGGGGCTCACTGACAAACAGCTTAAAGCCGGCGAGGATTACCCACCCATCATGAACGACAACCTGGAGAAGCTCGTGAAGACGCTGAACTAGGAGTAAGGAACAGAGACGATGAAGATGAGCATGAAGGATCTGAAAAGCTGGATGACCGACCATCCCTACCCCCGTACGCTGGCAACGATCGGCGGCGCATCGATATGCTCGATGCTCGCCCTCGAGCTGCCCTCCAACCATGAACTATGGAAGATGCAGGCCGGACCGGCACTTTTGGAGCTTTTGCTCATCTTCTGCTTCTTGTGCCTGTTGTTCTATCTGCCGCACCGCCGTAAGACCCCCGCAATCGTTGGCATCGTTGCGCTCGCCAGCATCGGTATCGCCGAGTACTTCGTAATCACGTTCAAATCGATGCCCATCCAACCCGGAGACCTGTTCGCCCTCTCGACCGCTGCGACGGTCGCCGGCAGCTACACCTATGAGCTCAGCACTTTCTGCTTCATGGGGCTTGCCGCCGCGGCCTTGGGAATCGCGCTTATCGTCCTCATTCCGCGTGATGCATGTGGGCGACCGCCGCGCCGCGCATCGGAAACGTCCCCCGAGTCCATCGACCATGCGATGTCTGCGTCCTTGAAATCGAAGGACTCAAAGGCGTCTCCGGCAACCGAGGGGACATCGACAGCGCCGAGGGAGCATCCAGTCGCAACCAAATCCAAACTCCCCCTCTCCGTCGACCGTCGTACCGCACTTGTTGCCGGAGCCGCACTGGGGGCGCAGGCCTTCATCAGCTATTACGACACCTTGGGCATCAAGCTTCATACCTGGAAGCCCCTCGAAAGCTATTACAGTCAGGGGTTTCTCCCCACCTTTATTTCGAGCGCGCAAAAAATGGTGCCGCCTAAACCCAAGCACTACAAGAGCGGTGAGGCCTCGGCGATCATCAAGCGCCTTGCCGCGCGCTGGAACGCGGGCACGAACGGCATCGCCGACCCCTCCCGTGCCGCTGCCGTCGAACAGTTTGACCAGCTCAAGCCCTCAGTCATCTGTATCATGAACGAGTCCTTCGCCGACCTTTCAATCTTTAACGAACTGGGCTGTGGCTATAAGGGGCCCGAGCGCTTCAAAGCCATCGATAACGCGCTTCTGCAGGGAGTGAGCTACATGAGCGCCTTCGGTGCCGGCACCTGTAACAGCGAGTTCGAGTTCTTAACCGGACACTCCATGGCATTCCTGGGCGCTGGCGTCTACCCGTTCATGAGCTACAACCTGGCCCCGAGCGAGAACCTCGCCCGTCAGTTCAAGAGACTCGGCTATCGCACCGTGGCCATGCACCCCAACCACGCCACCAACTGGAATCGCGAGAACGTCTTCGCGGACATGGGATTCGACGAGTTCCTCTCGATCGAGGACTTCGCCGGCGCACCCGAGCTCTGCCGCAAGGTCACCGACGCCGCCACCTACGACAAGTGCCTCGAGGTACTAA
>URZJ01000195.1 GCA_900552395.1 uncultured Collinsella sp.
CCATCCCGCGTTTCCGCTGGATGGGAGTTCTTGCGGTGCTTGCACTCTGCCTTGCCTCTAATATGTACTTCACCAAGGTCTTTATGCCGGCGCACGACATTACGCCTGGTTCCAAGCGCGAAATCCTCTCGATTCCGTTCCAGCAGACGGCTCGTTTTGTCCAAAAGCACGACGGCCTCAACTCGGGTGTCAACCCTACGGTTAAGGAGGACGGCGCTATCGTGGAGGCTCCTTGCGACGGCTTGGTGACCGACGATGAGCGTGCCGTGATCGACCGTGTGCTCAAGTACGACAATCTGGGCCGCCGTTACAACCCCGACAAGTCCGACGCCGTCAAGAACTGCTTTAACGAGTACGCTTCGCAGGAGGGCATCAAGGCCTATTTTGAGGTCTGGGCGCAGATGTTCAAAAAGGATCCCGAGTGCTACATCTCGGCGCTCATCAATAACTACTACGGCTACTTTTATCCGAGTGCCCGCGATGCGTGGGTCTACAGCACGGCGCGCAGTGCCGAGATTATGGCGAAGCCCGATAACCTCAAGTACTTTGACTTCCATCCGGTCGATAGCAAGGTTGTGCGCTGGTGCGACCACCTGATCAACCTGTATCGCGTGGCGGTGCAGCGCATTCCGTTTATCTCGCTCACCATGAGCTCGGCCACCTATGTGTGGATCATGATCGCCGTGGTGGTCTATCTGCTACGTCGTCATTCATGGCGCGGTCTGGCCATTTGGTTGCCGCTGCTGGGCGTGCTTGCCGTGTGCCTGATCGGTCCCTGCAACGGTTCGACCTATATGCGCTACCTGTATCCGGTTATCGCCTGCATGCCCTTTGCCATCGGCGCCACCATCACTCGCAGCGACCTCCTCTGGTCCTAATTTGGTGCAAAGGGGACAGGTTGCTTTGCACCAAAGGGTGGCATCATCACGACGCCTTCATTTTGGGGTTTATCTCGCAGGCCAGTAGGTATATCATAACGACGTTTGTTTATATTGCCCGAGCATCTGCGCTGGGCTTTAGGTCGAAACCGATAGGAGACACGTATGTCCGGACACTCTAAGTGGGCCACAACCAAGCATCGTAAGGGCGCGCAGGACGCCAAGCGTTCCGCCCTCTTCTCCAAGCTGAGCCGCAACATCACCGTTGCTGCCCGTCTCGGCGGTGACCCGCTGCCCGAGAACAACGCCAGCCTCGCCGCTGCCGTTGCTAAGGCCAAGGCCCAGTCCATGCCTAAGGACAAGATCAAGTCCGCTATCGACAAGGCCTTTGGTTCGGGTGCCGATGCCGCCGTCTACGAGAACATCGTGTACGAGGGCTATGGTCCCGCCGGTGTCGCCGTCTATGTTGACTGCCTGACCGACAACCGCAACCGTACTGCCGCCGATGTCCGTTCCGCCTTCTCCCACGCTGGTGGCAACCTGGGCACCTCCGGCTCCGTCGCCTTCCAGTTTGAGCGCAAGGGACAGATCGTCGTCGCCAAGGAGATCCTGGACGAGAACGCCAAGAAGGAGACCATGATCGCCAACGGTGCTGCCGGTGACGAGGATGAGTTCATGATGGCCATCGCCGAGGCCGGTGGCGAGGACTACGAGGACGCCGGCGAGGAGTGGATCGTCTGGACCGCTGCTAACGACGTCATGGCTGTCTCCAAGGCACTCGAGGAGCAGGGCGTCCAGGTCAAGGGTTCCGAGACCACCATGGTTCCGACCACCCCGACCGAGGTCTCCGGTACCGACGCCAAGAAGGTTCAGCGCCTCATCGACCGTCTCGAGGAGCTCGACGACGTCCAGGACGTCTACAGCACCATGGACGTGACCGACGAGGTCATCGCTGCCCTCGAGGAGGAGTAGCGCCTGCACGGGTTAAGCCGTGCATATCTGGGCATAATGAAGCGAGCATGCAAGCCTCGTGGAATAGATGAGCCGGATCCGCGTGCGTATGGCACCGGACCCGGCTCTTTTATAATGATGCGAATCGTTTTGCATTCTGTGGACCGAAACCTGAAGGGAGCGCGCGTGCGCGTACTCAAACGAGCCCTAGCGATCGTGTATCTTGCCGCCGCCATCGTGGCGCTGGGTACGCTTGTCTGCCAGTTCTGGGGACCGTATACGTATCGCTTTATGCTGCTATTGCGTGACACCATGCCTCGCGTCGTCGTTACGGTGTGCGCCGCCATCGTGGCGCTTGGCGTGCTCATCGGTTTTTTCCGCTTGATGTTCGCGCGTCGCGAGCCGTCCTGCGTGCATCCGGCAGGGGAGCGCAATATCGAGGTCACGCTCGCGGCTCTCTCCTCGTGCGCCCGCGCCGCGGCGGAGTGCGATGATCGTGTGATGGTTGAGCATATCGAGGCACGCGTTCAAGGCTCCGACGAGTCGCGCGTTCGTTTTAAGGTAGAGGCCATCGCGCTCGACGACCGGGACGTGGCCTCCCAAGCTATCGCGATGCAGCAGCGCATCGAGAAGGCCTGCGACACCATGCTCGGCACGCCGGGCACGACCGCGCGCGTCCGTTTTTTGCCGTCCAAGACTACCGTCCAGACCGTGGAGGTTTCCGGTGAGTGATACCAACCAAGACAAGACCGCCCGCACGCCGCGCCTGACGATCGATCAGAACGCTACGCCGGCAGGCGAGTCCACCGACACCAAGCCCGAGGCCGGCGAGCAGCACGACAGCGCCGCCAACGACTTTGACGAGGCCATGGGTCTCATCAAAGGTACGGGCGCTGCTATCTGGAGCTACGCCGTGCGCCACCCCAACACTACGCTCGGCGCCGTGGCAGGCTTTATCCTCGCCGTGCTGGTACTTACGTTGGGCCTGTGGGACACGCTCGTCATCGCATTCTTTGTGCTGATCGGTGCCGTGATCGGCCAGATTCGCGACGGCGAGAACGGTATCGTCAACTTCTTCGGCCGTCTGTTTAGCGGCCGCTAATATGTATTCGACTGTCGCATCCGCGGCAGGCATAAGGAGGAACCATGGCTTTTAACACGAAGGTCGATGTGGCCGATACCGAGCTCGAAGCGAATGAGGCCGTTGTCGATGCCGGGGACGTGGCGCTCGAGGACGAGGCACTCGTCGAGGCCGAGTTCGATGCGGACGAGGACAACGAGGAGATGGACGAGGAGGCGGACGAGTCCGAGGACTCGCTGACCTATTCCAACGGCGTGATCGAGAAAATCGTCGCCATGGCCACCCGCGAGGTGCCGCACGTTCTGGGCATGAAGGGTAACCTTATGCACTTTGTGCAGGAGCAGTTTGGTGCCGAGAACCTGACCAAGGGCGTGACGGTCGAGGTCACCGACGACAACCGCGTGGTCGTCAACATCTCGGTCATCATCGAGTATGGCGCCTATGCGCCTGCGATCTTCGACGACGTTAAGGCGCGCGTCACCGAGCGTCTGGCCGCGATGACCGGCCTTGAGGTGGCAGGCGTCAACCTACGCATCGAGGATGTCATCACCCCCGAGGAGTACGAGCACCGCACCAGCCAGCACGAATAACCTTCCAAAAAGGGACAGGTTTGTTTTGGCAGGTTTTATCTGCGTAAACGTCAACGGCC
>URZJ01000196.1 GCA_900552395.1 uncultured Collinsella sp.
GGGTCTCGGTGCGGCGACGCTGCCCGAGGTGGGTGAGCGTCTGCAGCTCGATCGCGACACCATGACGCGTGCCCTGCGCGAGCTTTCGCTCAACCGCGCGATCGTTAAGATCGAACGCGACGTTGCCTTGTCTGCCGCCGCCGAGGCCCATGCACGTGAGGTCGTCGCCGCGGCTATCGAGGCTGCTGGCGGCGTTGCCACGACGAGTGTGCTGCGCGAGGCCTTAGGCGTGTCGCGCAAACGAGCCATTAGCATCTTGGAGCACCTGGATGCGGTGCGTTTTACGACGCTCAACAAGGAGGCCGGCGGTCTCAGATCCCTGCGCTAGGGCTCCGAATCGCCGCTCGCCACAAAACCGGCCTATCTACTACGTTTAAGTGACTACCCTCGACCATTTCAAAAACCGCAAAAACAAAACCGCAGGTAGATGACTTGCCGATGTTACGAAAAAGTGGGTATGGCTAACCCTTGCTGGTTAAACGTAGTAGATGGGCCGTTTTCGTGGCGCGACACTGCGCGTTTGGTAAAATACCGCCACGTTTGGGAACGGATGGGCTCCGGTGGGCCCCGCGGTCCTCAAAACCGTTGTGAGGCGTGCAAAACGTCTTGGATGTGTTCGATTCACATACGTTCCCGCCAACGCATCCTGCCAACCACCACAAAGGTGCCTGTCCTCTTTGTGGTGGTATGGACCATGTGGACGAAACAGCTTCGAAACACGCGATTTGTACGTCGAGTGCTCAAAAACGCTTCTACCTGCATCGTAATCAAAACGAAACATCCGCCCGTCGGCTTATGCGAAACTTTGCTGCAACAGTGCGATATTATCCATACTCGATAAAGCTCGCGGCGCATGGGGCGCCTCGAACGACACTTTTCTTTTCCATCAATTGGAGGAAGCATGAGCTACACGCAGAAAGTTCTCGACGAGCTCAAGGCCCGCTATCCCGAGCAGCCTGAGTTCATCCAGGCCGCGACCGAGATCCTCGGCACCATCCAGCCGGCGCTCGACGCCCATCCCGAGTACGAGGAAGCCGCTTTGCTTGAGCGCCTCGTCGAGCCCGAGCGCATCGTTATGTTCCGTGTTCCCTGGGTCGACGACCAGGGCAAGGTTCAGGTCAACCGCGGTTATCGCGTCGAGTTCAACTCTGCCATTGGACCCTACAAGGGCGGTCTGCGCTTTAACCCGACGGTCACCTTGGGTATGCTCAAGTTCCTGGGTCTGGAGCAGATTCTCAAGAACAGCCTGACCACCCTTCCCATGGGCGGCGGCAAGGGCGGCTCCGACTTTGACCCCAAGGGCAAGTCCAACAACGAGATCATGCACTTCTGCCAGTCCTTCATGACCGAGCTCTATCGCCACATTGGCCCCAACACCGACGTTCCCGCCGGCGACCTGGGCGTTGGCGGCCGCGAGGTTGCCTACATGTTCGGTCAGTACAAGCGCCTGACCAACGAGTGGACCGGCGTCCTCACCGGCAAGGGCCTCTCCTTTGGCGGCTCGCTCGCCCGTACCGAGGCCACCGGTTACGGTCTGGTCTACTTTGTGGACGAGTACCTCAAGAGCCGCGGCGACTCCTTCGAGGGCAAGAACGTCGTCGTTCACGGCTCCGGTAACGTCGCCATCTACGCGGTCCAGAAGGTCGCCCAGCTCGGCGGCAAGGTGCTGGCCTGCTCCGATACCCACGGCTGGGTCGAGGATCCCGACGGCATCGACTACACCGTGCTCGAGCACGTCTACAACAAGAAGCGCTCTGGCCACGACAAGGGCGTCACGCTCGCTATGTACGTTGACGAGAAGCCCAACGCCGTGTGGCACGAGGGCGACGGCCGCGGCGTGTGGCAGCTTCCTTGCGACATCGCGCTGCCCTGCGCTCGCGAGAACACGCTGCTGCTCGAGGACGCCCAGGCGCTCGTCGCCAACGGCTGCAAGGTGGTCGGCGAGGGCGCGAACATGCCCACGACCATCGAGGCCACAACCTACTTCCAGGAGAACGGCGTCGCCTTTATGCCCGGTAAGGCTGCCAACGCCGGCGGCGTGCTCGTGTCCGGTCTGGAGATGAGCCAGAATGCCGAGCACCTGTCCTGGACCTTCGAGGAGGTCGACGGCAAGCTCGAGCAGCTCATGCGCGGCATGTTCCACAACGTGGACGACACCGCCAAGGAGTATGGCCAGGAGGGCAACTTTGTCATGGGCGCCAACATCGCCGGCTTCCTGAAGGTCGCCGACGCCATGCTCGCCCAGGGCGTCTGCTAAATCCAGCTCAACATAGCTCCACACAGCACCAGCTGATGCGCTTAAGGCTCCCGGCAATTCCTGCCGGGAGCCTTTTTCTATGGTGGCGAGGGCTGTGCGCCCTCGTTTGGTACACTTAGAGGTACTGGACAAGTAAAGAGATGGGGGAGAACGTGCTCAAGTTCGGTACCTACGTCCGTGTTGGAAACGCGGCCGAAGCCTATGAGCTCTTGCAGAAAAACCGCAACAACAAGATTGTGGGCGGCGGTATCTGGATGCGCCTGGGTTCGCGTCGCGTGGCGACGGCGATTGACCTTTCGGCCTGCGGACTCGATCAGATCGAGGAGACCGAGACCGAGTTTCGCATCGGTGCCATGTGTACCCTGCGCCAGCTCGAGCGCCATGCCGGGCTCAACGCGCTTGTCAACCATGTCTTTGAGTTCGCCGTCCACGACATCGTGGGCGTGCAGCTGCGCAATACCGCCACGGTGGGCGGCAGCATCTACGGCCGCTTTGGCTTCTCGGACGTGCTCTCGGCCTTTTTGGCGCTCGATTCGTATGTTGAGCTGACGGGCGCCGGCCGCGTGCCGCTCGCCGAGTTCGTGCGGATGGGCTACGTGCGCGACGTGATCGAGCACGTCGTGGTCGTTAAGCACGACTACCGCGCGAGCTACGAGGCCGTGCGCAAGGCAGCGACGGACTTCCCCTCCTTAAACGTTACCGCCGCCTGGTGGAATAACACCTGGCATGTCACCGTGGGTGCCCGCCCGCTGCGCGCGACCTTGCTGCAGGGCGTGGCATGCGGCCTCACCAGCGAGCATCCTTCCGAGGACGAGCTGCGCGCCCTGACCGCGTCCGTGCGCGCGCTGAGCTATGGCACCAACCTGTGGGGCTCGGCCGAGTACCGCCGCCGCATCTCGGCACCGTTGGCGATTCAGGCCGTGCGCCGCGCCGCCGGCATCGAGCTTTCGGCCGCGCTTGCCCGCGAGCTCGAGACCGTTCAGGTCCCCAAATATGCCACGGACGAGTATTCCTGCCGCCGCGTGCCCGGCGTCGATTCTAGCGAGGTGCGCTAATGGCTGCCAAACTCATCGATCTTTCCTTTACGCTCAACGGCCGCAAGGTCAAGGTTCAGATTGCCCCCGACACCATGCTCTTTGCGCTGCTGCGCGAGCAGGGTTGCGCGTCGGTGCGCTGCGCCTGCGAGACCACCAACTGCGGCCTGTGCACGGTGTGGCTC
>URZJ01000197.1 GCA_900552395.1 uncultured Collinsella sp.
CGGAAAGATCGACGGTAACGCTCGGGAACTCAGCCATTACCACTGACCATTCTGCTGGGCGGCACCCTCGTTGAGCTGCTGACGGCAACGGGTAACGGTGCCGGTCAGGCTCTTGAGGTTCTCCTCCAGGTGCGTAAAGACCTGCTCTGCGTAGTCCTCGGCAGCATAACGCGTCTCGCGCTCGTACTGCTGGGCACGATCGCGGATGTCGTCGGCCTGCTGCTGGGCTAAGCGGACGATCTCCTGCTCACCGGCAATGGTGAGGGCCTGCTGCTGAGCGTCGGCGATGATGGAATCGGCCTGGGCGGCGGCGGAAGCCATAAGCTCCTCGCGCTCCTTAAGGATACGGCGGGACTTCTGCCACTCCTCGGGATAGCTCATGCGGATCTCGTCGAGGATGTTGAAGAACACGTCGGCGTCGATGACCTTGAACTGAGCGTTCTTGCCGAAAGGCGGCTTGGCTTCCTCGATCAGCCCTTCGAGCTCATCGACCAAGCTGACGATCCTATCGCCAGGAAAATTCTCGCCCGGCATCCGGTCTCCTTTCATAGGTAACATATCATCGTGCTAGTTTACCACATGCCACCAGGCAATAAAAAACGTCACGAAAAGCGATGTCTGAGCGCTTCGACCACGTTGGGCGGGACAAACGTCGATACATCGCTGCCGAGTGAGGCGATCTGGCGAACGACCGAGCTCGAGATATAGCCGTACTGCGGCGCACTCATGACAAAGATGGACTCCAGCTCGTTATCCAAGCGATAGTTGAGATCTGCCTGCTGCAGCTCGTACTCAAAGTCGGTCATGGCGCGCAGGCCCTTGACCACGGCCCCCGCCCCCTGCTCGCGAGCGAAGTCGACCAAGAGGCCGGTAAAGGGCAGGACCTCGACGCCGTCGATATCACCGAGCGCCTCGCGGGCCAGCGCCACGCGCTCATCGAGCATAAACGTGGTACCCACACCGTTTTTACCCTGCGACTCGGCAACAGCGACGATCACACTGGGAAAGATGCGGCGGGCGCGGCGGATGACGTCGATATGGCCAAACGTGATGGGATCGAAGGTGCCCGGGACGATCACGCGGTTGATGGTGTCATTCATGGTCGTCCTCCTGAAACGTCGTGGCATCGTTGTTGTGAGCATCGGTGCCAGCGCAATCTTCCTCACCATCGTCATCGCCGACCCAACGAAGCAGGTCGACCGAGGTAATGCCGTAGCGCTTCTCGCGCACGATCTCAAAGCCTGCCGGATGCGCGCCCGCATCGGCGGCGGCATGCTCAAACAGGGCATAAGCGCCAGGTGCAAGCAGACCCTGCTGAGCCAGCTTCTGCAGCAGCTCCTCGACCGGCTCGGCACCAAAAGCATAGGGCGGGTCGAGCAGGACCAGATCAAAGGGGCCGCCCGGCACACGACCGCGCGAGGCACTCGCCAGCATGTCGCCCGCTATCACGCGCCAACGCGCACGGTCACGGCAGAGCGACTCGATATTCTTGGTAATGAGCCGCGCGGCATTCCGATCGATCTCGAACGTCGTGAGCGAGCGGGCACCACGTGAGAGCATCTCTAACCCTAAGGCACCGGAGCCGCCAAAGGCGTCCAGCACGCGGACCTCGTCCAGATCGAAGTCGAATGCCGACATGACCATAGATGCGCATGCCTCGCGCACGCGATCGGTCGTGGGGCGGGTGACATCGCGACCACGGGGCTCCTCGATCTTACGACCGCGCCATTCGCCGCCGATGATTCTCATCCTCCGCTGACCTCCTTAAAAATGTGTCGATATCGCATGGCGACCGCATCGCGCAGGGGGCGCGTCGCCACGGAGTCAAGGTTGCAAGCATACCGCAAGAGCTCAACCGCGTCCAAATGGGCCCACTCGATCAGCTCCTCGTCGGCATCCAGGTCGACAAAGCGCAGGGTCACTCCGCCATGCTGGCGGTACCCCAGGATTTCGCCCTCGTGGCGCAGACGCAGGTCCATCTGGGCGAGCGTAAAGCCATCCGAGGTTTTTTCGAGCGATTGCAGGCGATCTTGTGCTGCCGAAGCGCCGCCGTTGCCCTTGGAGTGCGTCATGACCAGGCACGTGCCCGACACGCTGCCACGGCCCACGCGACCGCGCAGCTGGTGCAGCGCCGCCAAACCAAAGCGCTCGCCGTTCTCGATGACCATGACGGTGGCGTTAGGCACGTCGACGCCCACCTCGACCACCGTAGTCGAGACGAGCACGTCAATCTCGCCACGCTTAAAGGCATCGATAACCTGGTCCTTCTCCCCCGCTGGCATGCGGCCGTGAAGGCGCTCGATGGCAAGACCCGGCAACGCCAGACGCAGGCGATCGAGCTCGGTCGCCGTATCGTGCAGCGGCACGGGGACCGTCACGCGGCCCTCGTCGTCGCGGACGATACCGGGCACGTCCTCCAGATCATCGGCCGAGTCACTCGGCTCCACGAGCGGGCAAATCACGTAGGCCTGCTGACCCTTTTCATGCGCCTCGCGGATGGCGCCATGGGCAAGGTCGCGACTCGACTCGGTAAGCACGCGTGTCGTCACGCCAGCGCCAGGGACGGGCCGATGGCGGATGATACTCGTGTCCAGATCGCCGTAGACCGAAAGCGCCAGCGTACGCGGGATGGGCGTTGCCGTCATAACGAGCAGATCGGCACCGGGGCCCTTCGCGCGCAAGGCATTGCGTTGGCCGACGCCAAACCGGTGCTGCTCATCGATGACTACGAGCGACAGATACTTAAACGCCACGTTATCCGAAAGGACCGCATGGGTTCCAAAGAGGACGTCGAGCTCTCCGGATTCCAGCTGTGCATGGATGCGCTCGCGCTCTGCGGCCGGCGTGGCACCCGTCAGAAGCGCCCAAGACATGCCGGCCTGCGAGAGCAGAGGGCCGGTCTTATCGGCATATTGACGCGCCAGCACGCCCGTGGGCGCCATAACGCAGGCCTGTGTGCCGCTATCGGCAGCCACAGCCAGCGCGCAGGCGGCAACGGCGGTCTTACCGGTACCGACATCGCCCAGCAGCAGGCGGTTCATCACGCGCCCGCCATCGCACATATCGCGCAGGATGTCTTGGAACGCGGCCTCCTGCTCGTCGCTCAGCGAAAACGGCAGGGCCTGCTTGAGCGCGGCCAGGTGCTCGCCCGCGGCGTGGGCGTAGGGAGCGACTTCGACCAAGCCACCGTCGTTGCGCAGGCGCAGCGCCAGCTGCAGGTAGAGGCACTCCTCGTAGGCAAGCCGTGCGCGCGCGATATCGCGCTCAGCCATGCTCGAGGGAAAGTGGATCGATCGAAGGGCACGGGCATGGCTCATCAGGCGACGTTTAACGCGTAAGCGTGCCGGAATGGGATCAAAGGGATTGCCGACGACCT
>URZJ01000198.1 GCA_900552395.1 uncultured Collinsella sp.
ATCTTCGGCTTTGAGGAGAGCTATGGCTACCTGGCGGGCAGCTATGTACGTGACAAGGATGCCGTCGTAGGCTCCATGCTCATCTTCTGCGTCGGCGTCAACCTCATCCGTCCTCAGACCTTCCGCACGGCCAATATGCTTCCCTCCGTCGTCATCGCCGTCATATACGCCCTCCTTTTCTAAATCTATCAACGCAGCGGTATCTCGAACATCTGTTTGATGCTGTGCTATGATATGAGGTCACCGTAGCTGTGTTCGAGAGGAGGAGCGGTGGCCGACCAGGACATCAAGATGCTCATCGAGCGCATCATGGCCGAGGCCCGGACCCATCAGTCCGCCCGCTTCTCAAACGAAACCTACGCAGACGAGCCGATTCTCAAAACCGGCCGACAGATGCAGAATTTCCTCCCCGACCAGTACCGTAAAATGCGCGAGATATCGCGCTGGCAGGATGACCCCAAGGGCGGTGCGGGCCGCTGGCTTTCGGAAGCCGAGCTTTTTTACCGCCAGGGCCTGCTGATGGCCGACTTTGAGGACGACTGTCCCTACAACGGCACCTTTAAGTCGTACTTTCCCACCTACAACGCCATGAGCGACCGGCAGCTGCGCGGCTACTTTACCTGGCGTGCCCAAGTGCGCCGCGGAACCGTCGAGGAAACGTCTACGTCCTTTGCCTTTCTGTATCTCTATGAGCTGATCTGCGGCATTGGCGTAGATAATCCACTCGATGGTTTTAACAAGATCAAGGCTTTTTGGGATGTCTATCGCGCCTTCGAGCCCGGCATCGACCGGTTTGCGCGCGTGTGGCTGCAAGATTACGCCGTGTTCCACGGGCTCGACCCCAAGCTGCTTCGCGACTCTAAAACCGTCATGTTCGATAACGCCCTTATCGAACTGCGGCGCGCGGCACGAGACCTTGTACCGGCACCGTCCGGCCAGACCCCTAAGCGTCGCAAAACCTCCGAGCCCACGCTCCCCCTTCCGCCCGATGAGGTGCGCGAGGAGCGACTCATGGCCGCCATCAACGCCCTCTCCACGTACAACCTAAGTAGCTCGCGGCTCGACCGCAGCCACCACCGTGATCTGCGCCACGTGGCGTGCGCCGTGTATGTCCGCATGGCGCGCTACTATGACACGCACCGAAAGACCGGCATCGTGGCAAGTTTATTTGGGGAGGAGACGGCCATGCCCTACACCATGTTTGCCTCGGCCGTATTCTTTGCGCCCGAGCGCCACGAGGACTGCGAATACCGTCTGGACCCCATCCATATCTACCGTTGCCAAAACGGTTTTTGGGAATGCATGCGGATTCACGGTAGCAGGCAAAAGAGCAGCAAGCTCGGTGAAATGATGCGCGCCTGCGACCAACGCCTGCGCCTGGCGCTGGACCCCGCCCATCCCCTTAAGGAAGAAAAGGTCCCCAAATATCTGGCCAAGATTATCGATGACGAGATTGTGGCATGGCTTTCGTGGGACGCCGCACACCAGCCCGTCAAGATCGATATCGATTTGAGCCAGCTGGGGCACATTCGGAGCGCTGCCGCACAAACGCGCGAAGCGCTTTTGATCGACGAGGAACGCGAGGACGGCGCGTCCGCAGAAGCCGAGGCAGCGGACTCAGGGCAACCGGAAGCCGAGCCTGCGGCCGCCGCGACGGTCGAGGCGGTCGCGGCGGCCGCAGGGCAGGACGAGTCCGACGAGCCGACCATATCCACCGAACAGTTTGGTGTCGTAGCACCGCTTCTCGCACGCGTTCGCAGCTGCTGCGCCCGCTGACGCCACGAACGAACTCGCGCCCGCCGCAGACGCCTATCTCCGCGCGCTGCTCGAGCACAACGCAGTACAGGCGGAATCGGCGGTAGTGCAATCGGAGCAGAGCGAGGACATGCTCGTCGATACCATCAACGAGGCGCTCTTTGACCTGGTGGGCGACACCGTAATTGAATTTAGCGCGGCAGGGCCGCAGATTATCGAGGACTACGAAGCAGACGTGAGAGGATACCTAGACCATGAGTGATACCGCATCCGCAGCACCTCGCGTGCCCAAGCGCGTCGCTGCCGTCATTCTCAACTCGCTCAAGGGCGGTGTGGTCCCGCGCATCGGCCTTCCTTACATCACCGTAGGGCGCGAGGTCGAGATCCGCGCCCTGCTCACCGATCTGAGTCTCATCGCCGACGGTGGCGCGAGCTTCCGCTTTCTGGTCGGTCGTTACGGCGCCGGCAAGAGCTTTTTGCTCCAGACTATCCGCACGCACGCCATGGGCGAGGGATTCGTCGTCGCTGATGCCGACCTGTCGCCCGATCGCCGCCTGCAGGGCGGTCAGGGACAGGGCCTTGCCACCTACCGCGAGCTCATCCGCAATATATCGACCAAAACGCGCCCCGAGGGCGGTGCGCTCAACCTTATTCTGGATCGCTGGGTCGCCTCGTGTACCGACGTCGACGAGTCGGTCGTCAATGCCCAACTGGCCCCGCTCGAGGAGATGGTCCACGGCTTCGACTTCACCCGCATGCTCCGCCGCTATCGCATGGCCGCATCCGGGGGCGACGAAGAGGCCATGAGCCGCGTGACCAAATGGATTCGCGGCGAATACCGCACCAAGAGCGAGGCACGCGCCGAGCTGGGCTCCTCGACCATCATCAGCGATGACGACTGGTACGACTACGTTAAGCTCATTGCGCGCTTTTTGGTCTGCAGCGGCTACAAGGGCATGCTGGTGCTCATCGACGAACTCGTGAATCTGTATAAGATTCCCAACGCCATCACGCGCCAATACAACTACGAGAAGATCCTGACCATGTACAACGACACGCTCCAAGGTAAGGCGCAGTACCTGGGCATGATCATGGGCGGCACGCCAACCTCCATCGAAGACCGCCGCCGCGGCGTGTTCTCCTACGAGGCCCTGCGCAGCCGACTCGCTCAGGGCCGCTTTGCGCGCGAAGACCTTAAGGACATGCTCGCGCCCATCATCCGCCTGCAGCCACTCACCTACGAGGAGCTGCTGGTGCTGATCGAAAAACTCATGCAAATTCACGCCGGCTACTTTGGCTGGACGCCCACGCTTACCGAGAACGACTTGGTGGACTTTCTCAAGATTGAGTTCGGCCGCGTGGGAGCCGATACGCACTTGACGCCGCGTGAGGTCATCCGTGACTTTATCGAGCTGCTCGATATCCTGTGTCAGAACCCCGATGCAAATGTGGCCGAGCTGCTGCAAAGCGTCGGCGGCGACGCGCTGGCGCCGGCAGCCGCAACAGGCGACACCGGCACCGCAGGCGGCGACCGCAACTTCGCCGAGTTCACCATCTAACCTACCAAAAAGGGACAGGTTTATTTTGGCAGGTTTTATCTGGGCAAACGTTGAAGCAGT
>URZJ01000199.1 GCA_900552395.1 uncultured Collinsella sp.
AGCATCATGAGCGTAGAGCGCGGCACGTGAAAATTCGTGATCAGCGCGTCGACCACGTGATAGGTCGAGCCGGGCATGAGGTAGAGCTGCGTCGTCGCGTTCTCGCGCACCACGATGTCACCGCGGCCGAGCGTGTCGGCGCCGTCCTCACGACCCTCAAAATAGCGCGCCGTCACAGCCGGATCGGACACCGGCGCGTCCGCGTCAAACGCGCTCTCGAGCGAGCGCACCGCCGTGGTACCGACGGCGATCACGCGATGTCCCTCGGCCTTCGCCCTATGCACGGCGTCGACAACCTCCTGCGACACGTGGTAGCGCTCGGTGTGCATGACGTGCTGCGTGGGGTCGTCCTCCTCCACCAGACGGAAGGTATCGATGCCGACCTCGAGCTCGACGGCGGCAAACTTGGCACCCTTGGCCTCGATGGCGGCCATGAGCTCGGGGGTAAAGTGCAGACCCGCCGTGGGAGCGGCAGCCGAGTGCTCCTCCTTCATGGCGTAGACGGTCTGGTACTTCTCGGGATCGCCCTCGTAATCGGTAATGTAGGGCGGCAGCGGCACGTGACCGGCGGCGTGAATGGCCTCGTCGAGCGTGCGCGGCTCGCCGGCGGCATTGCAACCGGCCGGCTCAAAGCGCACCAGGCGGCCACCGCGGCTATCGGTGACAAAGTCGATGACCTCAGCTGTCAACACCACGGGCGCGCCCTCGGGCGCATGGGCGCCACCGGCGCGATACTCAATCTGAGCACCGGGCTTTAGGCGCTTGCCCGGCTTGACCAGGCACTCCCAAACGTGACCCAGTGGGTCAACATCCTCGCGGCGCTTGAGCAGCAGCGTCTCGACCACGCCACCCGAGCCCGACTTGCGACCGATCAGGCGGGCCGGCATCACGCGCGTCTTGTTGATGACGAGCACATCGCCCGGCTCGATATAGTCGATGATGTCGCGGAAGATGCGGTGCTCGACGGTGCCGCCATGCTCCAGCGGCGTTCCTGCCTCGGAACCCTTGCGATCCACCACCAGCAGGCGGCAGGAGTCACGCGGCTCGGCAGGAGCCTGGGCAATCAGTTCCTCAGGAAGGTTATAGTCAAAATCATCGGTACGCATAGACACGTCGGATTCTCCTTATATAGCTAAAGTCCGCTCTACATCCTAGCAGGCTAACGTCCCAAATGAACTACTTTTTGGCGGCTTTACGCTCGTCGCGGATGCGGGCGCGGTCCATGGCCGCCTCGACAGCCGAGAAGCGGCAACCACAGTAGTTCTGCCGATACATGCCAAGCTCGCGCGAACGACGCGTGGCCTCGGGGTAATACGGGCGAAAATCGCGAATGACCGGGGTGAGCCCATGTGCCGCTGCCAAGCGCTCAAGCACGTCATTACAGGTCTCGAACAGCTGATACGGCGAGACGGCGAGCGTCGCACCCACATATTCGAACCCACGATCCTGGGCCACGCGGCACGCTTCGGCCAAGCGCAAGGCATAGCACGCACGACAGCGACGGGGTCGATCGGCGCCCAACGGGGCCACACCGGCCTCCCAGCGCTCGCGGTCCTCGCCTGCCTCGATAAGCTCGATGTCGCCATCGGCACACCACCGGCGCAGCTCGTCCAAGCGCCGCTGCCATTCATCGCGCGGTTGAATATTGGGGTTGGTCCAGCAAATCGTGGGCTCAAACCCTTCCTCGCGCAGCAGACGGACCGGCTCAAGCGAGCACGGCGCACAGCAGGCGTGCAACAACAACGGCTTCATCAGCATCTCCTCCCCTGCAATGATTTTTTAATCCCCGTCCCAGAAAAATCATCCAAAAAGACTACCTTGCGAAAAAGCGCACGCCAAAGGATGTGTCCTCACAGGCGACAATGCGGCGGTCGCGCAGGATGGTCCGCACGTAATACCAGTCGCCCACACAGCCCGACAAGTGCAGACCAGCTGCCAAGTAGCACAGCAGCGGATAACCCGAGCATGCAAACCCCAAGGCAAACGCCGCCGTCAAAACAACCGTCGGCGCCAGGCAAATGACCATGTACCGCCGGCGCGAATACACAACGCCCTCGGCGCAGGCATAAATCATGCAAGTTTCGAGATTTGCCCCAAAGGTCACATGCGCACCGGCGGGCGCAAACAACTTAAAGAACACCGCGTGCACCAGCTCGTGCACGGCAAACGACGCCGCAGAGACGACCGCCAAGCCGACTATCCAGCCCAAGACCGCCATCCAGCCGCCCGCGTCGGCCACATCCAGGTCCGCGGGCCCGCCCAGCAGCATAAACACCGGCACCAGGCACACAGCAAATGCGCCAAGCACGACCATCCCCCACACGAAGCAAGCGTGCAGAAAATCCTCGTCCTCAAACGCATGTATGTTGGAAATCTCATTCATAGCATCTTAGGATAGCGCCCCTGCCACGTACCCGTCCGCATGTGCGATAATGTCGAACGATATGCACGAATTGACCACTGCGCCGCCGAGCCCCGCGCCCGGCCGCGCTCTCACCTTATGCGAAGGAGTCCCATGGCATCCAAATACTCCATGAACGACCGTCCCAGCTGGCCGCGCCGCGCCATCGTTACCGCCGGCGAGCCCTATGGCAACAAGGGCCTGCACTTTGGCCACGTCGGCGGCGTCTTTGTCCCGGCCGACTTCTTCGCCCGCTTCCTGCGCGACCGTCTGGGCCGCGAGAACGTCATCTTCACCTCGGGCAGCGACTGCTACGGCTCGCCCATCATGGAGAGCTACCGCAAGCTCAAGGAGAACGAGGGCTACGACAAGTCCATTAGCGAGTACGTCGAGTCCAACCACTCCCGCCAGGCCGCGACCCTCAACAACTACAACATCAGCTGCGATATCTACGGCGGCTCGGGCCTTGAGCCGGCGGCCCAGATTCACAACGAGGTTACCGCCGAGATTATCGAGCGCCTGCACGAGCAGGGCACCATCTCCAAGCGCTCCACGCTGCAGTTCTACGACGCCAAGGCCGGCACATTCCTCAACGGCCGCCAGGTGATTGGCCGCTGCCCCATCCAGGGCTGCAAGTCCGAGAAGGCGTACGCCGACGAGTGCGACTTGGGTCACCAGTTTGAGCCCGAGGAGCTTATCGCACCCAAGAGCCAGCTCACCGGCGAGGTGCCCGAGCTGCGCCCGGTCGACAACCTCTACTTCGACCTGCCGGCCTACCTCGACTTTATGAAGACCTACACCGCCAAGCTCGCCCAGAACCCGCAGGTTCGCTCCGTGGTCTCCAAGACCATGGAGGAGTGGCTGCTGCCGGCTCAGCTCTACATCCAGAATAAGTTCCGCGAGGCCTTCGATGCCGTCGAGG
>URZJ01000200.1 GCA_900552395.1 uncultured Collinsella sp.
TATCGCGAACGTCGGCGGCACATTCCGCCAGCAGGCCAAAGCCCGAAGACGCCGCCAGCGAATCGATGACGCGAACCTTGCCGCCCTGGGGATAGCGATCCGCGAGCATCTGCGCCGCAACGCAGGCCGATCCATACGTGCCCGAAATACCAGACGACAACGTCAGGTGCAGCACGTCTTTACCCTCGGCAACAAACGGCTCCCAAAACTCCTCGTACTCACCCACGCTCACCTGAGACGTCTTGGGCATGGCGCCCGCGGCAATCTGAGCAAAAAACTTGTCCGGCGTAATCGACTGATACAGATCGTCCGTATAGACAACATCGTCGATCTCGTAATGAAAACACACGACAGGGATATTGCGCGACGCAAAGAACTCACGGGTTCGGTCGGCGGCGGATTCACAGGTCAGGACAAAATCACTCATATGAGGCTCCTTACTCATTGCTGCGCAAATTATCGCACAGTGAGCCTACATACGGTACATATGTCCACTATTTACCAAATCGAAGCAATAATAGCGAACATCTTTACCACCATCGTCTCCACCGGTCCCACGCATAAATAACTGAGAAAACACCTTCTGTCGTCTCCACTCAACCGCCATATCTACCTCAACTAAATCGATTTACCAAACCGTTCAGCCGACAATTCAGCCGCTGGCGCAAAATCGAAACAAAAGCGGCGCATACTGATAAACGTTTGACGCTGTTTATCAGTTTTACCAGCCCCATCGGTAGGTGTTTCATGGTCGCATTCGATCGCAACCCGCAAGACTTCAAGTATCTGCGCCTGCTGTCGAGACAGTTCCCCACCGAACAATCCGCGTTTACCGAAATTATCAACCTCTCGGCCATCCTCAACCTACCCAAGGGCACCGAGCATTTTATGAGCGACGTGCACGGCGAGTACGAAGCCTTTATGCACATCCTCAATAACTGCTCGGGCGTCGTGCGCGAACATGTCGACGAGATCTTTGGCGACACGCTTTCCTTTGACGAAAAGGGCGAGCTGTGCACGCTCATCTACTACCCGCGCGAGAAGATCGACCTGGTCCGCAGCCGGCGCGAAGACTCGCCCACCTGGTACAGGACGATGCTTGACCAGCTCATCATGGTCGCCCGCTCGCTTTCGAGCCGCTATACGCGCTCCAAGGTGCGTAAGGCCATCCCGCGCGATTACGCCTACATCATCGACGAGCTGCTGCACACGCATCCGGACGAGAACAACTATCGCGTGCGCTATCACGAGCGCATCGTGGAGTCCATTCTGGAGACCGCCAGCGCCGACGACTTTATCGAGTCGCTCGCTTCGCTCATCAAGCGCCTAGCCGTCGACCACCTGCACCTGGTGGGCGACATCTTCGACCGCGGCGGCGGCGCTGCCAAGATTATGGACCGTCTGCTCACCTACCATTCACTCGACATCCAGTGGGGCAACCACGACGTGCTGTGGATGGGCGCTGCGGCCGGTGAGCCCGCCTGCATCGCCACGGTGCTGCGCAACAACCTACGCTACGACAACTACGAGATCCTGGAGAACGACTACGGCATCTCCCTGCGCGAGCTTGTCGCCTTCGCCGACGCCACCTATACCGCCGGCGAATCCATCAGCCCGCTCATCAAGGCCATCAATGTGCTGCTCTTTAAGCTCGAAGGCCAAATTATCCAGCGCCACCCCGAGTTCGATATGACCGATCGCCTGCTACTCGACAAGATCGACCACGACACCGGCACGGTCACGCTCGCCGACGGCAGCGTGTGGCCGCTCACGACCAACGACTTCCCCACCGTCGACCCAGCGGACCCCTATACGCTCACGCCCGAGGAGCAGCACATCATCGACAAGCTCGTGTCCGAGTTTGTCACCGCCGATCACCTGCATCGCCACATCGATTTCCTCTATTCCCACGGCTCCATGTACAAGGTCGCCAACGGCAACCTGTTGTTCCACGGCTGCGTGCCGCTCAACGAGGACGGCACCTTTAGCAGCATGAACTGCCTGGGCACCTGGCACGCTGGCCGCGATTACTTCGACTTTTGCGATTACATTGCACGCCGTGCCTGGCGCGCGGGCGACCGAGACGCCCTCGACTGGATGTGGTACCTGTGGATTGGCTTTAACTCACCTGCCAGCGGACGCGTGGTACGCACCTTTGAGCGCGCCTATATCGCCGATACGAGCACCTGGGTCGAGCCGATGGATCCGTACTTTACGCTTACCAAGTCGCCCTCGGTCTGCGACGACATCATGCGCGAGTTTGGCGTCGCGCCCATGGCATGTTCACCGACCGGTCACATCATCAACGGCCACACGCCCGTTAAAACCACCAAGGGCGAGCAGCCCATCCGCGCCGAGGGCAAGCTGCTGGTCATCGATGGCGGCTTCTGCCGCGCTTACCATCCCAAGACGGGTATCGCCGGCTATACGCTCATCTCGAGCTCGCGCGGCTGCCGCCTCAAGTCGCACCGGGCCTTTACGACGGTTGCCGAGGCACTCACGCGCAACGTGGACATCGAAAGCGAGACCAACCGTTTTGACCAAGCAGACCGTCGCCGCATGGTGAGCGACACCGATTCGGGAGCCAAGATCCGCGGCCAGATCCAGGACCTGCGCCAGCTGCTCGATGCATATAGAAACGGTGCTATCGAGGAGCGCGCCTAGCACCACCCGCGGGGATTGGCTAAACTTGCTGAGTTTGTCATCCCCGCGGCGCTTCGGCGCCAGCTTAAGGCAGGTACCATGCAAAAGCTCCTTGCGCAGATCATGAAATTTGGCGTCGTCGGTGTCATTGCCACGGTTATCGACTTTGGCATTATGAATCTGCTCCACTACGGTCTAGGCCTCAACATCCTAATCGCCAACACCAGCGGCTTTATCATCTCACTCATCTTTAACTACCTCGCAAGCATGAAGTACGTGTTTGCGCACAAGGAAGGCATGAGCCGCCGCCGCGCGGTGATCCGCCACGCCTTCGGAAACGCCCTGATCCCAATCATCACCTACCTGGGAAACCATATGGCGGGCATTATTGGCGGCGCGTCCATCGTGGAGACGATCTTCGCGATCCCCGGAATCGGAAGCTACGCTATCGCGGGCGTGCAGTCGAAAGACTACTATGTGGTGCAGGCCTACGTTCTGTTCTCCGGATGCATCTATGTGCTGACAAATATCCTGATCGATCTGATCTACATCGCGCTGGATCCAAAGATCCGTGCGGGAGAGGCGGTGGAATCATGAGAAAA
>URZJ01000201.1 GCA_900552395.1 uncultured Collinsella sp.
GACAAGTGGCAAAAAATGGGACGGGCCCCAGATTGCCCATGCGCGCGCAAAAGCACGCCGCGGCAATCTGGGGCCCGTCCCCAAATACCTATAGATATGCAGGCCAGCGATGTGTTAACGATGTGCTAGCGGATGCGCCGCCAGATAGACCTCGGTCAGTTGCGTTCGGTCGACATGCGTGTAGACCTGCGTGGTCGAAATATCGGCATGGCCCAAAATCTCCTGCAGCACACGCAGGTCGGCACCGCCCGCGAGCATGTGGGTGGCAAAGGAGTGGCGCAAGGTATGGGGATGGAGCCCCACCAGCCCCACCTGACGCCCATACCGCTCGCATATCGCATGCACGGCCTGGCGCGACAGGCGACGTCCGTTCTTATTTAAAAAGACCGCCGAGGTCTCGGTTCCGCGGGCATGGGCCGCCAAGCGAGAACGTCCCTCAGTTACATAGAGCGTCAGAGCTCGCGCCGCGCTTCCCACCAGTGGGGACAGGCGTTCCTTTGAGCCCTTACCGCGAACGAGTACAAAGCCATCGTCAATATGGATATCGCCCACATCGAGCCCAACCAGCTCACTCACACGCAAACCGCATCCGTAGAGCACTTCCAAGATGGCATGGTCGCGCAGTCCCATCTCGCCCTCGGGAAAGTCTTGATCGAGCAGCGCCGAGACATCCTCCACCGATAGATACTCCGGCAAACGCTCAGCCTTTTTAGGCAGGCGCAACGCCGCCGTCGGGTTTTGGGCCACGGCCCCATCGCGCACCAAAAAGGCATGCAGGCCCTTCACGGCAGCAAGCGCGCGCTCCACCGAGGCGTCGGAGCCCCCATCGCGGCGATCGGCGACAAAGCCCTCCACGACCTGACGGGTCACCTCTTCAAAAGACACAATACCCGCCCGCTCCAGATAGGCGCAGTACGTCGTCAGGTCACGACGATAGGCCACAATCGTGTTGCGCGCCAAGCCCCGCTCGACCGCGAGATAATCGAGATACTCCCCCGCCGCCACGGCGAGCGACGAGGGAGTAGCTTCGGTATGTTCCTTATTCGCCGGCACCCTTAGTCCGTAGCGAGGTTCATGGGCGTCACCTGCAGACGGTCGACACCCTCGTGCTGGCCGATCGAAGCGCGCACGAACTCGCGGAACAGCGGCTGCGGGTTGGTCGGGCGGCTCTTGAACTCGGGATGAGCCTGGGTTGCCACATACCACGGATGCACGTCGCGCGGCAGCTCGACCATCTCGACCAGGCGCTCGTCGGGCGACAGACCCGAGATAACCAAACCGGCGTCCTCGAGCTGGTCGCGGAAGGCGTTGTTGAACTCAAAGCGGTGACGGTGACGCTCGTAGACGAGTTCCTCGCCATATGCCTCACGAGCAAGAGTATCGGCGGCGAGCTTGCACGGATAGGCGCCCAGGCGCATGGTGCCGCCCTTCTCGGTCACGTCCTCCTGCGAGCTCATCAGATCGATGACGGTATACGGACCGTCCGGATCAAACTCGGAGGAGCTGGCACCAGCAAGGCCAACGACATTGCGGGCGAACTCGCACACGGCGACCTGCATACCCAGGCAAATGCCCAGATACGGAATCTTGTGCTCACGGGCAAACTCGGCCGCGAGGATCTTGCCCTCCAGGGCGCGCTTGCCAAAGCCGCCGGGGACCAGGATGCCCGAGGCGTCGCCTAGAACCTCGGAGACATTCTGCTCATCGAGGCTCTCGCCGTCGACTAGCTGGACGTCCACATGGCGATCGTAGAAGACGCCCGCATGGTGCAGGGCCTCGATAACCGACAGGTACGCATCGGGCAGCTGCGTGTACTTACCCACGACGGCGATCTTCACCTTGTCGGCGTGATGGTTGGCGTGATTCTGTTTGCGCAGGAACTCGTTCCACTCGCTCATGTCGCGCTCACGCGGATCCAGACCCAGGCGCTCGCAAATGCGCAGGTCAAAGTCCTGCTCGGCAAGCAGCTGCGGAACATCGTAAATGCTCGCGCAGTCCTCGTTGGTAAAGACGCAATCGGTGTCGACGTCGCAGAAGCTTGCGATCTTTCCGCGGATAGCGTCATCGATATGGTGGTCGGAGCGCAGCACGATAATATCGGGCTGGATGCCAAAGCTGCGGAGCTCCTTGACGGAATGCTGCGTGGGCTTGGTCTTGACCTCGTGGGCGGCGGCGATATAGGGAACGAGCGACACGTGGATGTAGCAGACGTTCTCGGGGCCGGCCTCCTTGCGGTACTGCCGGATGGCCTCGACAAACGGTTGGGACTCGATGTCGCCGATCGTGCCGCCCAGCTCGGTGATGACTACATCGGAGCCGGTCTGCTCCTCGATGCGGCGGAACTTGTCCTTAATGGCATTGGTGACGTGGGGAATCACCTGCACGGTACCGCCCAAAAAGTCGCCGCGACGCTCACGGGCGATTAGGCTTTTGTAGATGGCACCGGTCGTAAAGTTGGAATCGCGGGTCAGGTTCTCATCAATAAAGCGCTCGTAATGACCCAGGTCCAGGTCGGACTCGTAACCATCCTCGGTAACGAAGACCTCACCATGCTGAAACGGGCTCATGGTACCAGGGTCGACGTTCAGATACGGGTCGGCCTTTTGCATCGTTACTTTGTAGCCACGCGACTTGAGCAGACGGCCCAGCGAGGCCGCGGTAATACCCTTGCCCAGAGACGAAACCACGCCGCCGGTCACGAACACATGCTTGGTCATATTGAGTTACCTGCGCTTCCCGTAGAAGTTGTCCATACACATCTTACGGGTCTTCATTGTAATACTCGCGACGCGCGCCGCACGCATTTTTTCTTACGTGCAATCGCATTTCTCCATCTCGAAACAAAACGCCGCCCGGTTGCCCAGGCGGCGTCGTTTCCGCTATGAATGCATGCTGTTATCGATCGGCGAGTTCGTCCTTGATTAAGTCCTGCACGAGCATACCGGCACGGACGCCCTCTAGATACCACTCGCCACGCTCCGTGAGACAAATACCATTTGCGAGCTGGCCGCCGTCGTCGCTGTAGCGCGAGACGACCTCAATGATGTCTTCGGATTCCAAGCGCTCAATTGCCGCGCGGGCGCGATACGGAGACACCCCCACACGCTCGGCAAGCGTCTTGCGCGAAAAGCCATAAAATCCGCCGTTGTCTTCGGATTGCTGAGCGATCTCCATCAGCACCTGCACCTCGACACGCTTCATATCGTTGACACTCGCACGACCCTTGCCAGCCATGGCAGCCTC
>URZJ01000202.1 GCA_900552395.1 uncultured Collinsella sp.
AGCCCTGGTACTGCATCGCCAGTAGACGCGAGCTTTTTACCGGATCTGCTGCAGGACGCATGCGTGCCCATAGCTCAATTTGCGGAACAACGGACTCGGGAGCGTAAAGCCTTTTTAGCTTTTGGGCGCCGGCCATATTACCGACGCCAAGCATCGAGCGGCGGCGCTCAACAATCGGAGTCATCGCCCGATCAAACGCGGCGTTGAAAATCTCTTCTTTGCTCTTGAAGTGATGATAGACAGCGCCCTTGGTCATGCCATCGAGACGGTCAACAATATCTTGAATGCTCGTCCCCTCATAACCCTGTGCGCAGAATAGCTCCAGTGCCGCGTCGAGAATCTTCGCGACCGTCTCCTCGGGATATTTATTGCGACCCATAATCCGCCCATCCGCAACGCAAGTCTTGTGCCTCATTGCAGCATTTTAACGTTGCGGATGGCAGGCGGTCGATCCTACACCGCGGCGGGACCGTGTTCGCCGGTGCGAATGCGGATAACTTCCTCGACCGGCTCGACCCAAATCTTGCCGTCTCCGACGGCACCGGTGCGAGCAGCGTTGCAGATGATCTCGACAATGCCGTCGACATGTTCATCGGCGCAGATGAGGATGAACTGCACCTTAGGGATCGTGTTGACAAGCAACTCGTTGCCGCGCACGTATTCCCTCCAGCCATGTTGCGCGCCGCAGCCCTGCACCTGGTTGATGGTCATGCCGCGAACATCGGCAGCAAACAGCGCGTCTTTAAGAACCTCAAGCTTCTCGGCACGAACAATCGCCGTAATCTTCTTCATAGTGAATTCCTCTCTTCAATAAAAGAAATGAATTGCCATTCAATGACGCGGGTTTTCGAGGTGCCCGAGATTGCCCCGAAAGAGGAGCGCCGCGTACTTCGGTACGCAAGCGACGGTTTGAGGGGCAAGGTCGGGTGCCTGGGAAAGCCGCGCGACGATTGAACGGCAAGGTGCGGTACTTGGGGAAGCTGCTAATCGAGTCCGGCGAACGAAGGGTATGCGCTCTCGCCGTGTTGGCTCGCGTCCAGGCCCAGCGCCTCGTCGGCCTCGTCCACGCGCAGGCTGCCGTGGAACAGCGCCTTGACCACCGCGGCGATCACCAAGTCGAGCACCAACACAATAGCGACCGTCACCACAATGCCCAAAATCTGCGAGATGAGCAGCGACACGTCGCCCGTGTAGAACAGGCCGCCCTTATCGGTCCACGAAAGCTCCGGCACGCAGAACAGACCCGTGAGCACGCCGCCCAAGATGCCGCCGATACCGTGGCAACCGAACGCGTCGAGCGCATCGTCGTAGCCAAACTTGGTCTTAAGATGGCTGATAGCCAGGTAGCAGACAGGCGATACGATCAAGCCCATGACCAGCGCCGCCCACGGCTCGACAAAGCCTGCGCCGGGCGTAACCACCACCAGGCCCGCAACCAGACCGGTGCTGGCACCCACCAGCGTGGGGCGACCGGTGTGCACGCGCTCGACGGCAAGCCACGAGACCATGCCCGCCGCGCTGGCCGTCACGGTGTTGAGGATGGCGAGCGCCGCCACGGCGTCGGCCTTAAACTCGCTGCCGCCGTTAAAGCCAAACCAGCCAAACCAAAGCAGGCCGGCGCCCAGCGCCACAAACGGCACGTTATGCGGACGATAGCTCACCATGCCAAAGCCGCGACGACGGCCGAGCATTAAGCAGAGGATCAGGCCGGTAAGACCAGACGAAATGTGCACCACGTCGCCGCCAGCAAAGTCGAGTGCGCCGATGATGTCGCCGATAAAGGAGCCATCGCCGCCCCAAACCATGTGGGCGAGCGGCGCATAGACCACGAGTAGCCAAATGCCCAGGAAGGCCGTCATGGCACCGAACTTAACGCGACCGGCCAGGCTGCCCGTGACGATAGCGGCCGTGATCATGGCAAACGCCATCTGGAAGGCGATGTTGATGATCTGAGGGTAGACGGCACCGTCCGCGGCATTGCCCTCGGCCGCCTGCAGCACCTGGTGGAGCACCGGCAGGCACAGCAGCTGGTCAAGGCCTCCAATAAACGGACTGGAGCCGTCGCCGCCGTAGGCCAGCGACCAGCCAGCAACAATCCACAGCACACCAACCAGGCCAATGGCGCCAAAGCACATAAGCATGGTGTTGATGACATTTTTGCGCCTGGACAGGCCGCCATAGAAAAACGCCAGGCCCGGTGTCATTAAAAACACGAGCATGGTGCAGATGAGCATAAACGTTGTCGATCCCGTATCGTACATTCGCTCCCCCTTGGTCGCATGGACGTTGTCGGCGCCCATAATGCGGCCGAGGGGCAACTGGTGTAGACCAGATACGGCGTTGTTAAACGCTGCGTTGTCGAATGGAAACGGTGCCGCAATCTTGGAAACGGCGCGGCAACGGGCGCGAAACGAACGGGAAACGGGCGAACGAGAAGGGCGCGCTTGGCCCCGTCCCGGCTAGCGCCGGAACAGCTCGCGGGCTCGGTCGCGGAGGTCGGTAGCTCGGATGACGCCCTCGTAGCGATTGATGTGCAGACGCGGGAAGGCGTTAAAGAAGCGTAGGTCGCGGCGGCTGAGCGACACGCTCGGCACCGGACGGCTCATGCGCTTGCCGGCAAGGCGACGACTGAGCGACGGACGCGGCATGCTCGGCGCGGCATCGGCCACGCGGCGGGCAGCGAGCGCCAGGCCGCGAGCACCATCCGAGATAAATGTCGGCATCGAAGCCTTCTCGCGCAGGGCATCGAGCGCCGCGTCGCCCAGCTCGGCCAGCCACGCGTTAACGGCGCGACCGCGGATATGCGTCTGCGCCACCGAATCGATCGCCGAATCGGGAATACGTTCGAGCATAGAGTCGGAGGCATCGGCAAGCGACTCATTGATGCGGTCGGCAAGGTCGGCACGCACACGCTCCAGCTCATCGGACAGGCGGCGCCAGCTGGCCAACGAGCACACCGCATCGACCATCATCGCGACCGCGACGATAAAGGCGGACAGCCGCACAATCAGCACCGGCAGATGGCCAAGCAGCCCCAGCAATGCCGGCTCCACTAAACGGCAAATGCACAGCGCACCCAGGCCAAACGCGCAGGCCCAGTACAGACAGATGCGTCCATGCAAATTAAACGGCAGGTGCGAGTAATCCCAAAAGCGCGCGCCTGTTGTTTTTTCCAACAATACGCCTACGCTGTACTCAATCAAGCTGCATACGAGCGCCGC
>URZJ01000203.1 GCA_900552395.1 uncultured Collinsella sp.
CCGCGCAGGCCGCCTACGACAAGAAGGGCGAGGACGTGCAGGTGCTCGACCTGACCGAGCTTTCCGACGTGTGCGACTACTTTGTGCTTGCCACCGGTACCAACAACCGCCAGGTCGATTCGATTGTCGACGAGATCGAGGAGAAGGTTGCCGAGGCTTGCGGCGAGCATCCGTTCTCCATCGAGGGCCGCGAGCAGAAGACCTGGATGCTCATGGACTACGGCTCGGTTGTCGTCCATGTCTTCACTCCCGAAGCCCGCGACTTTTACCGCCTAGAAAAGCTCTGGGGTGACGCCCCCCAGCTCCCCCTCGACCTCCTCTAGTGGCTCATTTGATATGGGGCTTTTAGCTAGCCTCGCGCATTTCGCCGGGCAGTTGCGGTTTTCCGCACCTGCCCGGCTTTCTATTTTTACAAAGGCGGTTAATCATTGAAGCGGGATTGGCGGCCGAAAGATAGGGCGGTGTCGCCGAACTTGTCTCGGACGGCATCGATCGCGACTGAGAGGTCGCGACGGTCGCTTGATTGGGCTCCGCGGTCGTCGACTTCGCAGAACAGGTCGGTCTGGATGCCGCCCTGATGGTCAAAGTCGCTCATCCCGATACCCGCCAGACGCACATGCATGCCTTCCTGCCAGATGTTGTCGAGCAGTTCGAGCGCAACCGCCACAAAGATGTTCTCATCGTCGGTGGGGTGGGGAAGCCGCCGCTGCGCCGTGCGTCCGCTGCCATACGAATACTTAAGCTTGAGCGTTACCGTGCCGCCCGTCAGTCCCTGACGGCGCAGGCGGCGTCCAACCGACTCTCCCAACAGCGCAATCGCCGCTTCGATGTCCCCACGCTCAGTCAAATCTTTCGCAAAGGTGCGCTCATTGCTCACGGATTTAACCTCGCGTTCCTCATCGAGGCTTGTTACTTCGGATATTTCGAGTCCCAGCGCACGCTGGCGCATGCGTTCGCCGTTGACGCCAAAAATAGAGGCCAAGGTTGATTCCGGTGAACGTGACAGCTCGCCGAGCGTGTAGATGCGCATGCGGCGCAGTCGCTCCTCGGCCGAGCGCCCGATGCCGCTCATGGCAGATACCGGCAGCGCGGCCAAAAAGCGCTGCTCGGTTCCGGGGCGCACGATGGTCAGCCCAAACGGCTTATCCCGCTCGCTTGCGATCTTTGCGACCGTCTTGTTGCAGCCCACGCCAATGGAGCAGGTCACTCCCAGCGCTGCCACGCGGTCGCTTATACGCCGCGCAACCAGTAGCGGGTCTTCGGGCGCAAAGCGACCCGGTGTGATATCGATAAAGGCTTCGTCGATGGATACGCGCTCAACGCGCGGCGTCTCCTCGGCAAGAATCGCCATGACCTGCGCGCTCACCTCGCGGTAGCGATCAAAGTGCCCGTGCGTCCAAATGGCTTGCGGGCACAAGCGCCGCGCCTCGGCCGAGGCCATGGCAGAGTGCACGCCAAAGCGACGTGCCTCATACGAACACGTGGACACGACGCCACGCGAATCGGCGTCTCCGCCCACGATGAGCGGCTTTCCGCGCCATTCGGGATGATCGAGCATCTCCACGCTCGCAAAAAACGCATCGAGGTCCATGAGGCCCACCGCCGGACCCGTCCAGGGCGGCGGCGTGACGCCCATGGCATCCTCATAACCGTATGTATGTTCGCGTCTTTCCATGTCATGAGTATACCGCGCAGCTCATGTGGGGTGCGTGTATGTGCTTGCAAATCCCGAATTCTTGTCTAAGATATGGATTTGCCCTCGACTACACCGAAGAAGTTGGTCTCACGGACTTCACCTGCCCGCGTCGATGGCGTATTATGTTCAACTGTTTGTTTGTAGTTGCAGCCTAAAGCTGCTTGGTTGGAGGAGTTTCCTTTGGCAGTCAAGATTCGCCTTGCTCGTCACGGCGCTAAGAAGCGTCCGTACTACCGTGTCGTCGTCGCCGATTCCCGCGCCCCGCGTGACGGTCGTATCATCGAGGAGGTTGGCCGCTACAACCCGATGACCGCCCCCAAGACCATCAATCTCGACCTCGAGAAGATCGCCGACTGGCAGTCCAAGGGCGCTCAGCTCACCGACGCCGTCGCCGCTCTGGTCAAGGCCGCCAACGAGGGCGAGAAGACCGAGACCGTCGTCAAGAAGTCCAAGAAGCAGCTCGCCAAAGAGGCCGAGGCCGCTAAGGCTGCCGCTGAGGCCGCTGAGGGCGCCGAGGAGTAAATCGTGCCTGAGGTTGACGCTGCACAGCTCGAGGGTGAGGCAATGCTCTCAGATCGCATCGCCGATCTCGTCGAATATCTCGTTGTTCAGATCGTCGACGACCCGGATTCCGTGAGCCTTGAGGTCATCGATGGTGACGACGCCTCCACGATTGAGGTTTCGGTCGCCGAGGATGACGTCGCTAAGGTCATCGGCCGTCGTGGCCGTACCATCAAGGCCATTCGCACGCTCGCCCGTGCACTGGCCGCTCGCCTCGACACTGCTGTCGAGGTAGAGGTTCTGGGCTAGGACCTTGAGGTCCCAGTACAAAAACATCGCCCGTGTGGTCAAGCCGCACGGAAGGAAGGGGGAGGTCCTCGCGCAGCCGCTGCGGGGGCTTCCTTCTGTATTAGAGCCGGGTATGCGCGTCGCCCTGACGCCGCCGGCGCTCAAGCGCGACCGCTTTTGCACGGTCGTGTCCGTCACCGATACGGGCGATGGCGATCTGGTCTCGTTTGAGGGCATTGACGACTTGACGGCCGCCGAGGGCATCACGGGATGCTATGTGTTGGCAAATCGTGACGATTTTGAGCTCGATTCACTCGACGCCGCCTATTCCGACCTGATGGGTCGCGAGGTGGTCGACGAGCGCTTCGGTTCACTCGGTACGATCGTCGAGATCATGTCGACGCCCGCTAACGATGTTTGGGTCGTCGAGGGCGATCGGTACGGCGAGGTACTGATTCCCGTGATCGAGCAGGTTGTGCTCGATCTTCCCGACACAGGAACAATTTCCGTCCACGTTA
Source organism: uncultured Collinsella sp. (assembly GCA_900552395.1). Lineage (GTDB taxonomy): Bacteria > Actinomycetota > Coriobacteriia > Coriobacteriales > Coriobacteriaceae > Collinsella. The sequence goes on from URZJ01000203.1 coordinate 3,004, forward strand.
TGGACGGCCTGATCGATATGGACAAGTAGGGAGGACAACATGCTGATTGAGACCCTTTCGGTCTTTCCCGAGATGTTTGAGCCCGTCATGTCCACATCGATTTTGGGCCGCGCCCGCAAGGCCGGCCTTTTTGATTTTAAGGCGTATAACCTGCGCGACTGGACGCACGACCGCCACCGCACGACCGACGACGACCCCTACGGCGGCGGC
>URZJ01000204.1 GCA_900552395.1 uncultured Collinsella sp.
GCTCGACACTGCGCGGGCCGCATTTGGACAATCTGACGTTCAACTTCAAGGGCGCGACCAGAAGGTCAGCGCCCTTTCGTTTCACGTCACCTTGTCTCAAATGCGGCCCGCTCGCTGACGTTGTCAATACATCGGCGTTGCCTTGGCCGTCAATAGTCATTGGGGACGTTCTTAAACGACTACCCAACGGCTATTGAGCACATGGCTTGCATGGCAGCCGTCTCTTTTATGTTTCCTTTAGCCGTTGCTGCCTAGGATGGGGGTTAGTCGGTAGGAAGGGAGCGTCTATATGGACGACGCGAGCGAGCGTGCAATCGAAGAGGACATGCTCGATCAGTTCAATTACTTTGACGATGAGGATGAGGAGCTAATCGATCGTCGCGAGCCGGCATCGCTTGACTCATTTGATCTGGTCGATGAAGAGACTGATGAGGTTGAGGACGAATCAACGGAGCCCCCACAGTCTTCGCGCCTTGACTCGCTGCTTTCGAGAGCCCCCATGCACCACGGTGTTCGTGCCGGCGCACTCCATATGAAAACAGACTGGCACCAGATCGTGACGGCAGGCGATGAGCTTGCCGTCGATGCGCCGCTCACCGATAAGTCATCCATCATCTGCCGCACCGGTATGCTTATGCTCGCGAGCGGAACGGGTGCCTGGCGTGTACGCGATACCATGAATCGCGTTGCCGCCGTACTCGGTGTCACCGTCCACGTTGACTTAAGTCTTCTGTCGTTTGAGTGCACCTGCATCGAAGATGGCCACTGCTTTAACGAGGTTGTCAGCCTGCCCACAACGGGAGTCAATACCCATCGCATTTGGATGATGGAGAGCTTCCTAAAGGAAATCGAGACGTATGGGCGCCGGTTTACCGTGCACGAATACCACGAGATGCTCAAGACCGTTGAGAGTTCAAAACCCGATTACTCTCCCTGGCAACAGGGCCTTGCGGCAGCTTGTGCTTGCGGCGCCTTCGTCTTTTTGCTCGGCGGCGGCCCTATCGAGATGGCCTGCGCATTCGTAGGCGCTGGTGTTGGCAACTTTGCTCGCTCTCATATTCTCAAGCAGGGTCTTGGCCAGTTTAGCGCGCTGACGATTGGCGTTGCGCTCGCTTGCGTTTCGTATCTGCTGGCATTGCTCGGCCTTGGCCAGGTCGTACCGGGGGCAATGTCGCACCAAGAAGGCTATATCGGCGCCATGCTCTTTGTGATTCCCGGCTTTCCCCTCATTACGGCAGGCCTCGACATCGCTAAGCTCGATATGCGAAGCGGCATTGAGCGTCTTTCGTATGCCGTGTCGATTATTGTGATGGCGACCCTTGTGGGCTGGATGGTTGCCGAGTGTGTGGGGCTGGCACCGGATGATTTTGCCCCGCTCGGCCTTTCGCCGCTTGCCCTTACGCTCCTGCGCGTGGTGATGAGCTTCGTTGGCGTATTCGGCTTCTCGGTGATGTTCAACAGCCCGGTAAAGATGGCCGCGGCAGCTGGGCTGATCGGCGCCGTGTCCAATACCTTGCGCCTTACGCTCGTCGATGCGCCGGCGCTGTTTCCCTTCCTGGGCCTGAGCGTAGGTATGCCTCCCGAGGCGGCAGCGTTTATTGGCGCGCTGGTATCGGGGCTGCTCGCGAGCTTAGCCGAAATCAAGCTCACCTACCCACGTATCGCCCTCACGGTGCCATCGATTGTCATTATGGTGCCGGGCTTGTATCTGTATCGCTCGATGTATTACATGTGCACCTTCGACACGGTCAATATGCTCGGCTGGTTTGTGCGTGCAGTGCTCATCGTGGCGTTTTTGCCCGTTGGCCTGGGTGTGGCGCGTACGCTCACCGACCCTCGCTGGCGCCACACCAGCTAATTGGTGCAAATGAAACTGATCCGCAAAACATGAACGTGGATAATCTCCCGTTTTTGGCTTGTTTACGGGCTCAAAACGGGAGATTATCCACGCTCGTGGAATGGGTGTCCGAAAATCCACGCTCGTTGGGCCGATGCAGACGCACCTGGCAATTCCTTTTTTGTAGACGTTGTCGTATGGCTGCATGCGGAAAAGGCCCCAGCGGTTAACATATACTCCATATGGGTAAAGAGACCAAAGCGCTGCCGCGGGGCGGCGCTTTGCGTTTGAAAAAACTAGCTCGTCTAAGAGGAACTAGCATGTTAGACCGTTTTACCGATCGCGCGCGCAAGGTCATGTCCATGGCCAAGCAGGAGGCGCTCGATCTTCATTCAAATAAGGTGGGTACCGAGCATCTGTTGCTCGCGCTCGCCAAGGAGGACGAGGGCATTGCCGCTGAGGCGCTGCGCTCGCTCGATATCTCCTACGACGACATCATGGATACCCTCAAAGAGGTCCAGACCACGGTTCCCGAGCCCAGCGAGGAGACCGAGGCTGCCAAGCTTGCCTTTACGCCGCTCGTCATTAGCGTGATGGAGCGCTCCTTCCGCGTGGCGCGTGAGAACAACCAGACCTACGTGTCGACCGAGCACTTGCTGATCGGCATCGTCGAAGAGGGCAACGGCATGGCCATGGACATCCTCATGCGCCTGGGTGTGTCGTCCGCCTCCATCAAAAAGGCTATCGAGAAACTCACCGCCAAGGATCAGGACAAGAAGCGTCCGCTCGCCGGAGCCGGCGCCGGTCGCCCCGGTGCGGGCTTGCCGTTCTTTAGCGGCTCGGATGCCTCTCAGCAAAAGGGGGGCGGCACCGACACGCTCAAGCAGTTCGCCACCAACCTCACGCAAAAGGCGCGCGACGGCGAGCTCGATCCCGTGATTGGCCGCGAAAAGGAAGTCCAGCGCATGATGGAGATCCTTTCGCGCCGCACCAAGAACAATCCGCTTATCCTGGGCGATCCCGGCGTGGGCAAGACGGCTATCGTCGAGGGCCTGGCGCAGCAGATTGCTGCTGGCAACGTGCCCGAGAACCTCATGAACCAGAATATCTGGACGCTCGACCTGCCGGGTCTTGTCGCGGGCGCCAAGTATCGCGGTGAGTTTGAGGAGCGCCTCAAGAACGTGATCCAAGAGGCTACCGAGGCCGACGACGTCATCTTGTTTATCGATGAGATGCACACCATCATCGGTGCCGGTTCTGCCGAGGGCTCCATCGACGCGAGCTCCATGCTCAAGCCCGTGCTCGCGCGCGGTGCCTTCCAGATTATCGGCGCCACCACGGCCGAGGA
>URZJ01000205.1 GCA_900552395.1 uncultured Collinsella sp.
CCGGCAAGGGAACCGGGCGCACGGGAGGGAAAGCGAACCTACTCGCCGAGCTTGGGATGAAGCAGCGACGGCGCAGCGCCGAGCAGCATCTTGGTGTAGGGGTCCTGAGGGTGCTGGAAGACCTGCTTGGCCTCGCCCTGCTCGACGATCTTGCCGCCATTCATAACGATGATGTCGTCAGAGATATAGCGGACCGTCTGGATGTCATGGCTGATGAACACCATGGCCAGGCCGAGCTCCTTCTTAAGGTCGGTCAGCAGGTTCAGAATCTGCGCGCGGACAGAAACGTCCAGAGCCGAGGTGGGCTCGTCGGCGATGATGGCATCGGGGTTCAGCGACAGAGCACGGGCAATTGCGACGCGCTGGCGCTGGCCGCCCGAAAGCTGGCCGGGAAGAACCTCGGCGGCGGAGCTGGGCAGACCGGTGAGCTCCAAGAGCTCCTTGACGCGCTTCTCCTGCTCGGCCTCGGTACCCAGGTTGTGGACGCGCATGGGGTCGAGCAGCTGCTCGCGAACGACCATGCGGGGGTTGAGCGCCGTGGCCGGGTTCTGGAACACGACCGAGATGACGCGACCCATGTGGCGACGGTCCTCGGCGGTACGCTTGGTTACGTCCTTGCCCTTAAAGTAGACCTTGCCGCTCGTGGGGGCCTGCAGGCCGCACATGACGTTGGCGGTGGTGGACTTACCGCAACCGGACTCGCCGACGATGCCGATCGTCTGACCGGGCATGAGCCTAATCGTTACACCCTGGACGGCGTGAACCAGGTTGGGGTGCAGAATCGAGCCGGTACGGGTCCTAAAGGTGACGTGGACGTCATCAAGGAAGATGATCGGCTCGACGCCGTTGACTGCGGTCTCGCTCATCTACATCACCTCCGCGTGAGGGGTCAAACCATTTGCCTTGAGCACCTCGTCGGGGAGCTCGGAATAGAAGTGCTCGGTGCCGGGCACGCGCTTGAAGACCGGACGGGTGTCCAGGCCAATGCGCGGATGGCTCGAGCGGGGCGCGAAGCGATCGCCCTTGGGGAAATCGCGCGGGCTCGGAACGGCGCCGGGCACCTGGTGCAGACGGCCCGAACCGCTCTCGATGGACAGAACGGAGCCCAGAAGACCGCGGGTGTACTCGTGGATCGGGTTAGTGAGCAGCTCCTTGGTGGGCGCCTGCTCGATAACCTGACCGGCGTACATAACCGTGATGTTATGGGCGACCTCGGCGACCAGCGCCAAGTCATGCGAGACGAAGATCATGGCAAAGCCGAGCTTGGCCTGAAGGTCGTTGAGCAGCTTGATGACCTGCTTCTGGACGGTAACGTCCAGAGCGGTCGTGGGCTCGTCGCAGATGACCAGCTTGGGGTCGCGGGTAAGGGCCATGGCGATCAGGACACGCTGACGCTGGCCACCGGAAAGCTCATGCGGGTAGCTCTCGAGCGTACGCTTGGGGTCGAGGCCCACGAGCTCCAGGAGTTCCTCGGCGCTGCGGGTGCCGCCGCGCTTGGTGAGCTGCTTCATCTGGGCAGAGATGAGCATGGAGGGGTTGAGCGAGGACAGGGCGTCCTGATAGACCATAGCGATATCGGTACCGCGCAGGCCGAACCACTCCTTCTTGCTCATCTTGAGCAGGTCGCGGCCCTCCCAGAGGACCTGGCCGGAAAGGTGCTCGTCATCGTCGGTCAGGCCCATGATGGCCAGCGTGGTGATGGACTTACCGCAACCGGACTCGCCCACCAGGCCCATGGTCTGACCAGGACGGACGTCAAAGTTGACATGGTCGACGACGTTGATATCGCCGTGATGCTCAAACTGAATGCAGAAGTCACGGACCGAGAGAATCGGTTCGACAGACTCGTCGGGCACATGGCGATCGTCACGCTTGAGCTCGACATCGCGCAGGGCGCCAAGGCGAGCGGAGAGGGACTGGGCCTGCTCCTTGTAGGCGCGAACGGGGTCGGAGACCAGCAGGTCGGCCTCGCGACGCTTGGAGGAATCGGTCGGATCCAGGGCGGCGGAGGGAGCAGCGGCCATGGCGTCGGTAATGCCCTCGGAGAGGATGTTGAGCGCCAGGCAGGTGATCATGATGGCCAGGCCCGGGAACAGCGCCTGCCACCAACGGCCGGCGAGCACGCCGCCGCGGGCGTCGGCGAGGATGTTGCCCCAGGTAGCGGTGGGCTCCTGGATACCAGCGCCGATGAAGGTCAGCGAGGCCTCGAAGATGATGGCGTCGGCGACCAGGGTAACGGTGAAGACCATGATCGGGGCGATGCAGTTACGCAGAACATGCTTGATCAAAATCCACGGAGCCTTGGCGCCGGAAACGATGACCGCGCGGACATAGTCCTCGCCGTACTCGGACACGATGTTGGCGCGCACGATACGGGCAATCTGCGGAGTGTACATAAAGCCGATGGCGAAGATGATCGACGGCACGGAGTTGCCCAGGATGGAGACGAAGACGGCCGCGAGGGCGATGCCCGGGATGGACATGATGATGTCCAGGATACGCATGATCGTCTCGGAAACGGCCTTGCGCGAAACCGCCGCAAGGGCGCCCACGACCGAGCCGCAGACCAGAGCCATGGCAGTGGCGCCAAAGCCGATAATCAGCGAGTAACGACCACCGTAGAGCATGCGCGACAGAATGTCGCGACCCTTATCGTCGGTACCGAAGATAAATCCGTTGCCGGGAGCCTGGCGAGCCGTAAAAATCTCGACCGGGCTATAGGGGGCAAGAAGGGGCGCCAGAATCGCAGTCAGGGCGACCAGCACCAACACGACGGCGGCAATCTTAGAAGACAGCGTCATCTTCTTCCAGCCACCGAGCTTGAGCCCCTTGGAGGCAGCCTTCTCGAGCTGCTCGGTTTGCTTCTCTCGAATCTTTACCATAATCTACACCGTCCTGATGCGCGGGTTGATGAGCAGGTAGAGCATGTCAACCACGATGTTGATGATGATGAAGGCAAGAGCAACGACGATAACGACGCCCTGAACCAGGTTCGCCTCGTTGCCCTGAACGCCCTGCAGAATCGCGGTGCCCATGCCGGGGAGGTTGAAGATAACCTCGATGACGACGGCGCCGCCCATGAGGTAACCGATCTTAAGACCGAGGGTGGTGACCGGGGTGATCAGCGCATTGCGAAGAACGTTGATGCCGACGACGACCTTCTCGGGAACGCCGGCGCCGCGA
>URZJ01000206.1 GCA_900552395.1 uncultured Collinsella sp.
CGCGCCGCCGCGTCATCGACCAGGTGCAGCAGCTCATCGGCAAAGGCAGAACCGTCGATATCGGCATCGGCGCAGAGCACGCCGGCCCCGGCGTCGACCAGATAACGAGCATTGGTGGTTTGGTGGTCGGCCGTCGCATGCGGATACGGCACGAGCACCGAGGGCACGGCGAGCGCAGCGATCTCGGCCACGCTCGATGCACCCGAACGCGAGAGCACCAAATCGGCAGCAGCCAGCATATCGCCCATGTTGTCGATGTAAGGCTGGACGCGGTAACGCTTCGCCTCCTCGGGCGTCAGCGCCAAAGCGCGCTCGGTCTCCTCAAAGCCGTCGGCACCCGTCGAATGCAACACATAGAGGTTCTTGCGCGAAAGCAGCTCGTTTTTGAGCGAAGTCACGCGCTCGTTGAGGTGCTGGGCGCCAAGTGAACCGCCAAAGACGAGCAGCAGCGTCGCGTCCTCGGGAACGCCAAGTGCCTTGCGGCCGCGAGCGCGATCGCCCTCGATCACCGAGCGACGTACAGGGTTGCCGGTCATGAGCACGTGGTCAGGGTCACCTTCGCGCTCAAAGACCGAGCGCGCTGCCGGCACCGAGATGCACACGCGGGCGGCGTGGGAGTTCATCATCTTGTTGGCCAGGCCCGGAACAGAGTTCTGCTCGTGCAGCAGATACGGAACGCCTGCGCCCTTGCACCACCCCAGCAGCGGAACCTCGACATAGGCACCAAAACCGATGGCGGCATCGGGCTTGCCGACCTTTGAGAAATGACTGGCGAGCGCACGCTTGGCCTTGTTGACACGCCACAGCGAGGTCAGCGCCGTCCAAGGACGGGAGCGGTCGAAGCCCGTGACCGTAATGGGCACAAAATCAAACCCAGCCTCGGGGACCAGACGACCCTCGAGCTTGCGCGACTGGCCCACGAACACAACGTGGTGGCCACGATCACGCAGCTCTTCGGCCAAGGCGAGCGCGGGGTTGATGTGTCCTGCCGTGCCGCCGGCTGCAATAGCAACGGTCATCTTATCGGTCATGGTAGTCCCTTCGTACACGCGGTCCCTGGTCGTCGGTGCGCAGACGCGCCGACGGGTCCGAGTTCAAATCGATTCGATTATATCCGCCGCCCGCGTTGCGAGGGCTGGGGCGCTGAGGACGACCTTGCGGCGCCGTTCGCTGACGCGGGCGGGCTGCCGGCTCGGTCGCAGAGCCATCCAGGACGGTAAAGCCGCTACGCGAAGGTCGTTCACCGCGCACGTGGGGCACGCCGGCGGTACTCTCATCCATAACGGCAAAGCTCTCGCGGCGACGGTCGTACTCATCGCGACGGGCGCTCTCGTACGAAACGCGCAGGACCAACCCGGCAAGCATAAGCGACACAATAATCGACGAACCGCCGTAGCTAATAAACGGCAACGGTTTGCCCGTCATGGGAAACACGTTGAGGATGCCCAACGCGTTAATCAAAAACTGCACAGCAAGAATGACCGCGGAGCCAGACGCCATAAGCGCGCCCCGACGATCGGTCGCCTGCTCGGCAATTCGAAACGCCGAGTAGATCAGCATCGCAAACACCAAGAAGAACAGCACGGTTCCGACAAAACCGACTTCCTCGCCAATGATGGCCAGGATGTAGTCATTGTGCGCCTCGGGCAGATACGAGTACTTCATGGTTGAGTTGCCGATGCCACGGCCGAACAGACCGCCCGAGGCAAAGGCCATGATGGCAAGCGTGGCCTGATAGCCGTCACCATACTCGTCGGCCCAAGGGTTCAAGGCAACCTGAATACGCACCATACGGTACGGCTCTGCGACAAGTGCAATCACGATCACGAGAATGCCGAAGATTAGCACGCCGATGATAAATCTGGGGTCGAGACCCGCAAACAACGCCATGCACATGAGGGTCAACAGGATGATCAGGACAGTACCGAAATCGGGCTGGATAAAGATCAGAAAGAGCGAAATGCCCAGGTAGATGCCCATCTTGCGAAGGAATTCGTTGATGTTGCCACCGGGCGAAAAGAAGCGATCAAGCATGATGGCCGAATACGCGATGGCAAATGGCTTTAAAAACTCGGAAGGCTGGAACTGGATGCCGGCGATGTTGAGCCAGCGCGTGGCGCCACGGCTGCCGCTGCCCACCAAGAACACCAGAAGCAGTAGCCCTATCATGCCGATAAGGAAGATCCTGAGCACATCTTCCCCAAACCAACTGTCCGGCAAGATGCGCACGATGGCAACCATAGCCAGCACGCCAACTCCGGCAAACGCGGCCTGTCGACCCAGAAAAAACGTCGCCGAGCCATTCTCGTGCAGCGCCTCGACCGAAGACGCCGAGTACACCATCAGCAGGCCAAAGCACACCAAGGTAAACAGGCAGGCCATAAATATCAGACGGGGGCGCATGATACGGGCGGGAACGCCGGCAATATAGCGTTCGCTAAACGACTGCCCGCCGCGGCCGGAACGCGGTGTGATGCGACGTGAGGAAGCACGGTCCGAGTCGGGCCTCCTCATACCTTGTCGGGGGCTCTCCTCTCTCACCGCAACCCCTATTCCATTTGTGATTTCGCCGTAGCGGCAAGCTGAGCCACGTAGTCCTTAAACACGCGGCCGCGCTCCTCATAGCCCGAGAACTCATCGAACGAAGAGCAGGCAGGAGAAAGCAAGATCACGTCACCACGGCTCGACAACGAACGGGCAACGTCCACGGCGTCGCGTAGGTCATCCGCCTGGGCGATATCCACATCGCCATCGACATCGGCCTCGTCCATAGCGGCGGTGAAGCGCTCGCGCGCATCGCCAAAGCAGACGACCGAGCGCACGTTATCCATAACAACGCGCGCGAAGTCAGTGAGCGGCGTGCCCTTATCGTGGCCGCCGAGCAGCAGGATCACGTCATCATCGGGAAATGCCGTCAGTGCCTTCTCGACCGCATCGGTGTTGGTCGCCTTGGAATCGTTGACGTAGCGCACGCCATCAATCTCGCCACACGGCTCCACGCGGTGTTCGAGCGGCTGGAACGAGGCCAGACCGCGGCAGACACCATCGACATCGGCACCGACTGCTAGGACAGCCGTGGCAGCGCACAGGGCATTGATAACATTGTGATGGCCCGAGATCTTGAGCTCGGATGCAGCGATGAGC
>URZJ01000207.1 GCA_900552395.1 uncultured Collinsella sp.
CATCCACCCGGGTGAGAACGTTGGCCGTGGCAAGGACGATACGCTGTTCGCGCTGGTCGACGGTACCGTTGAGTTCCACAAGGGTATCAAGCACAGGGTCAGCGTACGCCCGCTCGCGAACGCGTAATTCACCCTTCATAGAGCACATATGTGGGAGGCACTTGAGTTTTAGGATTCAAGGGTCTCCCTCTTTTTGTAGGAGGCGATTCTGTTGTCACAGTTCACCGATATCAGCCGCATTAACGTGTGCGGCGGCGACGGCGGAGCCGGATGCATGTCGTTTAGGCGCGAGGCATTTGTCCCCAAGGGCGGCCCCGATGGCGGCGACGGCGGTCGTGGCGGCAATGTCGTCATCCAGGCTGATGCTCAGCTGTCTTCGCTGATCGATTACCGCTTTAAGCATCACTTCCGCGCCGAACGCGGCACGCACGGGCAGGGTGCCCGTCGTAACGGCAAGAGCGGCGAGGACCTGATCCTGAAGGTTCCCATGGGCACCGTGGTGCGCGAGCTCGACCCCGAGACGCAGACCCCGATGTTCGAGATTGCTGACCTGGTGCACGATGGCGAGCGCGTTGTCGTGGCGCCCGGCGGTGCCGGTGGCCTGGGCAACACGCACTTTGTGACGTCGGTGCGCCGCGCGCCCGCGTTCGCTCAGCTGGGCGAACCGGCCGAGGAGCACTGGATTGAGCTTGAGATGAAGCTTATGGCCGATGCCGCACTCGTGGGCTTCCCCTCGGTGGGCAAGTCCTCGCTTATCGCGCGCATGAGTGCCGCCCGTCCCAAGATCGCCGACTATCCGTTTACAACGCTCGTGCCGAACCTCGGCATGGTGCGTGCCGGTGAGTATTCTTACGTCGTTGCCGACGTTCCTGGTTTGATCGAGGGCGCGAGCGAGGGCAAGGGCCTAGGCCACCAGTTCCTGCGCCACATTGAGCGTACGGCCCTGATCATGCATGTCGTCGACATGACGGGCGGTTTTGAGGATCGCGACCCGGTTGAGGATTACCGCATCATCAACCGTGAGCTCGAGCAGTATGGCGCAGAGCTCTCGGAGCGCCCGCAAATCGTTGTCGCCAACAAGTGCGATGCGCCGGGCACGGCCGACAAGATTGCCGACCTCAAGCGCGCCGCGCTCGACGATGGACATATGTTCTTTGCCGTGTCCGCCGTGACGGGCGCCGGGCTCAATACGCTGATGCTTGCCGTGGGCGAGCAGGTGGCTAAGCTTCGCGCCGAGCTGGCGGTTTCCGATGAGCCGGTCGATCTTCGCGACGAGGAGTGGGAGCGCCGCCGTCTGCAGCGCGAGAAGCGGTTCCGCATTGTCCAGGAGGAGCCCGGTGCCTTCCGTGTGGTTGGTCGTGCCATCGAGCGCATGGTCATCCAGACCGACTGGGAAAACGAGGAAGCCGTCATTTACCTGCAGCATAAGTTTGCACGTATGGGTGTTGACGACGCGCTCGAGAAGGCCGGTTGCCGTGCGGGCGACGAGGTCCGCATTTGCCAGCGTGCCTTTGACTTTGAGGGCGCTGAGGACTTCTCGGAGTACGAGGAGCTCGAGGACGCTGGCGAGGACGTTGCCGTTGAGGCCATTGACGTGGCCGATGCTGCGGATGAGGGCGTCGAGGTTGTCGATGCGGCGGATGCCGCGGACGATGCCGAGACCTCGGAGGGCGAGTAAGCCATGTCGCTGCGCGGTGGAATCGGTTTGCCCGAGCTGCCCATAAAAGAGGGCAAGGAGTTTCGGCTTGGCATTATGGGCGGCACATTCGACCCGATTCATTACGGGCACCTGGTGACTGCCGAGCAGGCGCGCGAGTCGCTCGACTTGGACGCTGTGCTCTTTATGCCGGCGGGCTCTCCCGCCTTTAAGCTTGACAAGCCGGTTACGCCTGCCGAGGACCGTTATGCCATGACGGTCCTCGCCACCGCCGCGAACCCGGCCTTTTTGGCGAGCCGGTTCGAGATTGACCGTCCGGGTGTAACCTATACGGCCGATACGCTTCATGCCCTTCGCGATTTTTACCCGCCGCAGGTAAAGCTCTACTTTATTACGGGCGCCGATGCGATTATCGATATTGTGACCTGGCATGATGCCGAACGAATCGCTGAGCTTGCTACCTTTATTGCGGCGACGCGACCGGGCTTTGATATCGATACGGCGCGTGCCCGAATCAAAGAGTCGGGGCTGCCGTTCGACGTGCGCTATATTCAGATTCCGGCGCTGGCGATCAGCTCGACGAACATTCGTAAGCGAGTTGCCCGCGGCATGAGCGTGCGCTATCTTACGAGCGAGTCCGTGCTCGGCTACATTCGCAAGCGCAGGCTATATGCCGATTTGGGCCAAGAAGATTTTGAGTGATGGGGGCTACGTTGTCGGTAGAGGATCAGTTTGAGGGCGATGAGCGCGCGCTGCTCAAGCGCATTCAAGAGCTGCTCGATGTTCGCATGAAAGATAAGCGCAAGCGCTATGTGCATTCGCTGGGTGTTGCCGAGACCGCACTTCATCTGGCCGAGGTCTACGGCGTTGACCGCTTTGATGCGGCTGCCGCCGGCTTAATTCACGACTGGGACAAGGTTCTTTCCGATGACGAGCTCGTGGCCCGCGCGCTTCACTATGGCATCAAGGTTGCCGGCTCTCCTTCCGCCGCGACGCCGCTTTTGCATGGCCCTGTTGCCGCCTATGAGCTTCCGCAGCTTTTTCCCGAGCTGTCACCGGCCGTTTTCCAGGCTGTCGACCGTCACACCGTGGGTGCCTGCGACATGACGCCGCTCGATATGGTGGTCTTTGTGGCAGATGCCATCGAGCCCAACCGTCACGGCGACTATGCCCATGCGCTGCGCAAGATGGTGGGGAAGTCCTCGCTCGATGAGTTGTTCTTCTCCTGTTTTGCGCAGGGTCTGGTCTTTGTGATCCAGTCCGGGCGCTATCTTTATCCCACGGCTATTACGATTTACAACCATTACGCCCAGCTGCGCTAGCTCGGGTGTGTCTAGAAAGAGGTATTCCATGGCCGACGAGACCATGACTGACGAGCAGATTCTTGAAGGTGTGGAGCACAAGAGTTTCGCTGCCACGTCCGACCGCACCGCCGCCTCGCTGTCCGCGAGCGGTGTCGCTGCCGAGGATGTCGCCC
>URZJ01000208.1 GCA_900552395.1 uncultured Collinsella sp.
GTTCCCGCCGCTCGAAGAGCCCGTCGTGAAGCGCGTCATCCACACCACTGCCGACTTCTCGTACGCCGATTCTCTCGTGTTCACCCATGACGCCGCGCACTGTGCGCTCGACGCACTGCGCGCAGGGGCCACGGTGCTCACCGACACGAACATGGCGCTCGCAGGCATAAGCAAGCCCGCGCTCGCGATGCTCGGCTGCAAGGCCGTGTGCTTCATGGCCGACCCCGATGTCGCCGCGGCTGCGCGCGCCGCGGGCACGACTCGCGCCGTTGCGAGCATGGACAAAGCTTGCGGCATCGAGGGTCCGCTCATCGTGGCCGTCGGCAACGCTCCCACAGCACTTCTGCGCCTCGCCGAGCTCATGGACGCGGGGAAGATCGCGCCCGCGCTCGTCGTTGGGGTGCCGGTCGGGTTTGTGAACGTGGTCGAGGCGAAAGAGGAGCTACTCGCACGACGCGTGCCGGCCATCGTCGCGAGGGGTCGCAAGGGCGGCTCGACCGTGGCGGCTGCCATTATGAACGCGCTGCTCTACCAGATCACGCGCACAGGCGGCCCGAAGTGACGGCTCCCGCATCCGCGCCGGCGCTGCGCATCTTCGCCGGCACCACCGAGGGCCGCCTTCTGTGCGAATGGGCGAGCAGGGCGGGCATCCCCGCCCGTGCCTACGCGGCAACCGAGTACGGAGGCGAGCTTTTGGGCGAGCTTCCGGGCATCGAGGTGCATGCGGGCAGGCTCGACGATGCCGACATGAAGCGCGAGCTTTCCGGCGCGTACATCGTTGTCGACGCCACGCACCCCTTCGCTACGCTCGCAAGCGGCAACATCCGGGCCGCTTCGCTCGCCGTGGGTGCACGATGCCTGCGCCTTGCGCGCCCGGTCGAGGCGCTGCCCAAAGGCGTCGTGCCGGTCGCGTCGATCGCCTGCGCGGCGCGCTTTCTCTCCGAGAACCCGGGTCGCGCGCTTCTCACGACGGGGAGCAAGGAGCTTGCTCCCTACACGCGCGTCGCCGATTTCGCGGAGCGCTTCTTCGTGCGTGTGCTCCCGCTGCCCGGTGCTATAACGAAGTGCATCGACGCGGGGTTTTCGCCGTCGCACGTCATCGGCATGCAGGGGCCCTTCACCCGCGAGCTCAACGAGGCGATGCTTCGGCAGGTGGGCGCCCAGTGGCTTGTGACTAAGGACTCGGGAACCGTAGGCGGCACGGCCGAGAAGCTCGCCGCCGCGCGCGACGTGGGAGCGCGCTGCATCGTGGTCACCCGTCCCGCCGAGGGAAGCGGGGCCCTTTCGCTTCGGGAAGTGGAAGACGCGCTCTTACGGGAGTTCGCGCGCTAGGCGCTTGCCGCGCCTGCGCGCCCTCCCGCCCGCGAGGAGGAGCGTCCCGAGCAAGCTCGACCCGTACAAGCCCGTCATCCATCAATAGCTCGAGGACGACACCCAGAACTGGCGCAAACAGCCCTTCAATAAGTTGCGGTGAAATAGTGTCTGTTTTTGCTGCTAGATAGCATATTCAGTCCCTAATTCACCGCAACTTGTTGGTGGTGGCTTACTGGTAGCTGGTGGTGGCTTACTGGTAGCGTAGGCACTCCACCGGGTTGAGCTTTGCCGCGCGGCGAGCGGGGTAGAAGCCAAAGATTACGCCGATGCCGACGGAGACGCCGAAGGCCAGCAGCACCGTGGCGATTGAAAAGCTCGGTGTGATCTCCCCACTGGCACCGAGCTCGTTGAGAACCCCTGATCCTGCGGCAAACATCGCGAGGCCCCAGGCCAGCAGATAGCCAATCAGGACACCCAGCAGGCCACCGGTGACGCACAGCGCCGAGGACTCGGCCAAAAACTGCGCGGTGATATCGCGGCGACTGGCGCCCAAGGCACGGCGAATACCGATCTCGCGGATGCGCTCAGTCACGTTGGTAAGCATCATATTCATAATGCCGATTCCGCCGACAAGCAGTGAGATACTGGCGACAGCGCCCATGATGAGCGAGAAGGCGCCCATAAACGAGTTGAGTGCATCGATGGCGCTTTTCATGGAGGTCGCCGATACGCTGTCGTACTCATCATCCTCCGAGATGCCCTTCATCGCGCGCACCTTAGACTCGATGGTCTTGCAGAGCTCGTCCATGTCTGTGCCCTCGGCGGCAAGTGCCGTCACGCTGGGAAATGAAGGATTCTCGTCGCCAAACAGGCCGGAGATGGTTTCGCGTGGCATATACAGCGTGAGCGAGCCCATGGAGTCGCTGCCGCCATCAATCACGCCTACAATCTGCACCTCGCCGTTGGACACCTTGATGGTTTTCCCCAGTGCGTCCTGTTCGTTGCCGTAAAGCTGATCGGCGCCGCCGCGGCTGATGAGCGCCACGCGCGAGCCTGATTGAGACTCTGCCTGTGAATAGACACGTCCCGCAACGAGCTTGCTGGCGCCCACGGCATCGAGCATGTCGCTATCGACGCCGTGTGCCATGACGGTATAGCTTTTATCCCCGACCTTGTACTCGGAATAGGCGCTATCGACGATGCCGATCTGCTCAATCTGCGGCACCAGTTTGCGAAGCTTTTCCACATCCGAATCGGTGAGTTCTTGGGACGAATAGATCTCTACCATGCGGGCTGCATTGAGGCCCAGGCTGTTGACCAGGCTGTTTTGGATGCCGCCGATGAGCGAAGTCATGGCGATGACCGAGGCGATGCCAATGACGATGCCAAGGATGGTGAGCAGGCTGCGTCCCTTGTTGGCCTCGAGCGAGTGAAGGGCTTCTTGGACAAGATCGCGGGTGCTCATTCCTTCGCTCCCTTCGGCTGATTGGTGGATGTCGAAATCGTGGGCAGGGCGTTCACGGCCCCGCGTAACGTATTCGGTGTATGCGCGACATATGCGCCGTCATGGATTCGCCCGTCACGGATGGTTACGGCTCGATCGGCCTCGGCGGCGATGCCGGGGTCATGCGTGATGAGTACGATGGTCTTGCCGCGTTTCTGGAGCTTGTGGAAGGTTTCCATGACGAGCGCCCCGGTTGTCGAGTCTAGATTTCCCGTTGGCTCGTCGGCCAAAATGATGGGCGGGTCGTTGACGAGGGCGCGCGCGATGGCGACGCGCTGCATCTGGCCGCCGGACAGCTGGCTGGGC
>URZJ01000209.1 GCA_900552395.1 uncultured Collinsella sp.
GCTCACCGCCCGACAGCAAGTTGTCCGCCGAAGCGGTCCGGGCGCTTGAAAGCTCCCCGCGCTAGAAGCCGGGAGAGCTGCACGGACGAAAGGTTCCCGTGGAAATCACAATTCCCGTGGACTTCCGCTCGTCCAATTAAAAAAGGACCGGATGCATCCGGTCCTTTTCAGTTTTGCATTTCCCGCTATTTCAGGTGCGGATTCAGACGGCCCCACTCGCCGACGGGAGGCAGAATGCCCATCGCGATCACCTCGTCGCGCAGTTTGCAGAGGTGTTCGTAACTCTCCGTCAGTTTTTGGCGCTCCCCGGCCGTGCCCTGCACGTTCTTATACGACACGCCCTCCTTCGTGATGACGGTCTCCATCGCCATGAGGATGTGCTTGAACTCGTCGTTGTGGACGAATACGCCGGCGGGACAGGGAGAGATATATGGAAGAGATGCCCAAGAACTACGATCCGTCGACCAACGAGCCGGCGATCCTGCAGAAGTGGCTCGACGGCGGCTACTACAAGCGCCGCGAGGGCGTGGGCGACTGCACCGTCACCATTCCGCCTCCCAACGTGACCGGCAAGCTCCACATGGGTCACGCTACCGACGACTCCATCCAGGACGCCATCGTCCGTATGGCCCGCATGCGCGGCAAGTCCACGCGCTGGGTGCTCGGTACCGACCACGCCGGTATCGCCACGCAGACCAAGGTCGACAAGAAGCTCAAGAGCGAGGGCATCAGCCGTCTGGAGATCGGTCGCGACAAGTTTGTCGACGCTTGCTGGGATTGGACCCACGAGTACGGCGGCATCATCGTCGAGCAGATCAAGCGCATGGGTTGCTCCGTCGACTTCGACAACGAGCGCTTTACCATGGATGAGGATTACGCCCAGGCCGTGCGTAAGGTCTTCTGCGACTGGTACCACGACGGCCTGATCTACCGTGGCAAGCGCATCGTCAACTGGTGTCCCAACTGCACCACCGCTATCTCGGACGACGAGGCTGAGTATAAGGACGAGAAGGGCCATCTGTGGCACCTGCGCTACCCGCTGACCGAGCCGGTCAACGGCCAGGACTACATCGTCGTCGCCACCACGCGCCCCGAGACCATGCTCGGCGACACGGGCGTCGCCGTCTCCCCGAAGGACCCCGAGAAGGCCGCCTTTGTGGGCAAGACCGTCAAGCTCCCCATCGTCGACCGCGAGATCCCCATCTTTGAGGATTGGCATGTCGACGCCAACTTTGGCTCCGGCTTCGTCAAGGTCACCCCGGCCCACGACCCCAACGACTATGCCATGGGTCAGGCCCACGACCTGCCGCAGATCAATATCTTCGACGAGCACGCGGTGGTCGTCGAGGGCTACGGTGAGTTCACCGGTATGACCCGCGAGGAGTGCCGCGAGGCCGTCATCAAGTGGTTCGAGGAGCACGACCTGCTCGATCACGTCGAGGACCTCGATCACTCCGTCATGCACTGCTACCGTTGCGACTCCGCCCTGGAGCCGTGGCTGTCCGAGCAGTGGTTTGTGGCCGTCGACAAGCTCAAGGGGCCGGCGCTCGACGCCGTCAACTCCGGCAAGGTGACCTTCCACCCCGCGCGCTGGACGCAGACCTACACCACTTGGATGGAGAACCTCAAGGACTGGTGCATCAGCCGCCAGCTGTGGTGGGGCCACCGCATCCCCGTGTTCTACTGCGAGGATTGCGGCTGGGAGGACGCCCTCACCGAGGACACCGACGTGTGCCCCAAGTGTGGCGGCCATCACGTGCATCAGGACGAGAACGTGCTGGACACCTGGTTCAGCTCGCAGCTGTGGACTTTCGCCACGCAGGGCTGGCCGCAAAAGCCGGAGCTGCTCGAGGGCCATCACCCCACGACAGCGCTGGTCACCGCGCGCGACATCATCGCGTTGTGGGTCGCCCGCATGGTCATGAGCTCGCTGTACTTCCTGGACGAGGTGCCGTTTAAGGACGTCGTCATCTACCCGACGATTCTTGCCAAGGACGGTAGCCGTATGTCCAAGTCCAAGGGCAACGGCGTTGACCCTATGGACCTCATTGGTATGTACGGTGCCGACGCCATGCGCTACAACCTGCTCACGCTGTGCACCAACAATCAGGACGTCAAGTTCGACGCGAACATCGACAAGAAGACCAAGAAGCTCATCGACAGCCCACGCACCGATCAGGCTAAGTCGTTTGTGACCAAGATCTGGAACGCCAGCCGCTTCCTGCTCATGAATATGGAGGGCTACACGCCCGGCGAGCCCGTCGTTGAGACGCCGGCCGACGCCTGGATGTTCAGCCGCCTGGCCAAGGCCGTCAAGATGGTCACCGAGGGTATTGAGAATTACACCTTTGGCGACATGGCCCGCGGCGTGCAGCAGTTCTTCTGGAACGAGGTTTGCGACTGGTACGTCGAGGTCACCAAGGCCCGTCTGAAGGGCGAGGGCCGTCTGCAGGCGCAGCGCAACCTGATCTTTGTTCTCGACACCTCCATTCGCCTGATGCACCCGCTCATGCCGTTTGTCACCGAGGAGATCTGGGACAACATGCCGGCGAGCGTGCTCGACCTGGACGCCGAGGGCAACGTGGACCGCGCCGAGGCGCTCATGATTGCCAAGTGGCCTGAGCCCGCCGACTATGCCAAGTATGTCGACGAGGACGCCGAGCGCACGTTTGAGCTGTGCCGTGCCGTCGTTTCCGCCGCCCGCGCCACGCGCTCGCGTTATCGCTTGAGCCCCAAGGCCGAGCTCGACGTGGTCGTGCGCGCCGGTGCCGAGGACATCGAGAAGCTCGAGAGCCTGAGTTCGACCATTGAGCCGCTGGCAAACACCGCCTCGCTGGTCATGGGCACCGATGTCGAGAAGCCGGCCGCGAGCATCGCCGTGGTCGACAGCGGCGTCGAGGTCTTTGTGGTGCTCGAGGGCAAGGTTGACCTTTCGGCCGAGAAGGCACGCCTGGAGAAGGAGATCGCCGCGGCCCAGAAGGAGCTCGCTGGCTGCGAGAAGACGCTGGCCAACGAGGGCTTTGTGGCCAAGGCCGCGCCTGCGGTGGCCCAGAAGAAGAGAGACCGTGCAGCTGAGCTCAAGGAGATCCTGGCGGCGCTGACTGCTCAGGTTGCT
>URZJ01000210.1 GCA_900552395.1 uncultured Collinsella sp.
CCCGCCGTACCCGCCTCGGGAACCGCATGCTCGAATACCTCGCGCCCACGCTGATGCAAGTCGAATCGAACGGTCGTGAGCTCGTTATGCGCGACAAAGTCGTCGAGCGAGTCATCAACGCCCACCACGCTCACGTCCTCGGGCACGCGCAAGCCGCTGTCGCGCAGCGCTGCAATTGCGCCATTTGCCATCTGGTCGTTTGCCGCGTAAATCGCCGTCATGGTGCGATCGTGCTCGGCCAGATATCTGCCGGCCTCGTAACCGCTGTTGGCAGACCAGTCGCCCTCGAGCGGCTCTGCCGGCTCGATGTGTTTACGCTCGAGCGCATCCTGCCAACCGGCGCGACGAAATTGCTCGTCGACCGAGAACGACGGGCCGCCAATATAGCGAATCTGCTCGTGCCCCAGCTCAAACAGATGGTCCATAAGCAACAGCGAGCAGCCGTAATGATCGGAGTCGACCGTAGTCACCCGCGGGTGCGCATACATGGTGACGATAACCGTGCCGATACCCGGTAACGGATCAAACGTCTCAAAATCGGGCGCCATACGGCTCATGCCGATGATGATGCCGTCCACGGGCAGCGCGGCCATACGACGCGTTGCCTCGGCAAGCGAGAATTCCTCGGTCTTGGACATCTCGACCAGCGTGATGGCGCAATTATGCTCGCGAGCTGCGCTGGCGATGCCGTCGATCATTGAGAGGTTCCCAAACTTGGTGACATCGTTGACGCACAGACCGACCGAATGGTAACGGCCGTCGCGCAGCGAGCGACCGGCATAACTCGGACGGAAGCCGAGCTCCTGCATGGCGGCTTGCACGCGCTGGCGCGTCTGCTCGTTGACGTTAGGGAGGCCGTTGGCAACGCGCGAAACCGTCTGCTGCGAAACGCCAGCAGCGCGGGCGACGTCGGCCATGGAGACCGGACGCGTACCTGTATCGTTGGACGGGCGCCTTACCACAGGATCACCTTCACCCTCGCGAGATCTGAATAGCGTGCATGCCGGCCCGGGCAGAAATACGCCCCGCGCCGAAGCCCGCTATCGTCGGACGCATGTTAACGTACTCTACTTTTTCAATCCGCAACTCTTCTGCTCTATAAGTCCATACGGCAATACCGTTCACGGCTGGATTTCTACCGATTACCAGATTCTCAAAAAGTGATAAGTGTTGTGTTATGAGTACGTTAACATAGCCCGTAACGTGCGGCATCGTAGATGCTGAGTTTATGCCACTTCAGATTGTTAACGTACTCACTACGACGGAAAACTCGTCAGTATGCGCCAAGGAAAGGACCCTCATGACCACCCCCGACGAAAAGACATTCGCCACGCTCACCAAGCTGTTTGAGGAGGAGTTTGGCCCCATCGGCGACCGCCAGGTGCTCTACGTGCACGCGCCCGGCCGCTCCGAGATCAGCGGCAACCACACCGACCACGAGGGCGGCCACGTTATCGCCGGCTCGCTCGATGTCGCCGTCGATGGCATCGCCGTGGCAACCGACTCCAACAAGATTCGCGTCGCCGACGAGGGCTATCCTACGTTTGAGATCACGCTCGACACGCTGGATATTCAAGAGTCCGAGAAAGGCACGTCCGCAAGCCTCGTGCGTGGTATGGCCCACGAGGTCGCAGCGCTTGGTGTTGAGCCCCAAGGCTTCGACTTCGCCTTCACCTGCTCCGTTCCCTCGGGCGGCGGCCTTTCCAGCTCCGCTGCCGTCGAGGCTGCATACGGTCGTGCCATGGAAACCCTCTGGGGCGCGCCCGCCATTGAGCCCGTCGCGCTTGCGCAGATGAGCCAGCGCACCGAGAACAACTACTACGGCAAGCCCTGCGGTCTGATGGACCAAGCCGCCGTGTGCCTGGGCGGCCTTGCCTACATGAACTTTGAGGATCAGGCTCAGCCTAAGACCCAGAAGCTCGAGCTCAACTTTGAGGATCACGGCTATGCGCTCGTGCTCGTTAAGGTCGGTGCCGACCACGTAGCCGCCACTGACGACTACGCCGCCGTTCCGCGCGAGATGCAGGACGTCGCCGCCGAGTTTGGCAAGGCGCGCCTGTGCGAGGTCGACGTCGCCGACTTTGACGCCAAGCTCCCTGAGCTGCGCGCCAAGCTGGGCGACCGCGCCTGCCTGCGCGCCGTTCACTACTGGTACGAGAACGGCCTGGTCGACAAGCGCTGGGCAGCTCTGAACGCCGGCGACATTGACCAGTTCCTGGTCCTGACGCGCGAATCCGGCGCCAGCTCCGCCATGTACCTGCAGAATGTTGTTGCCAAGCTGGGTTCCGAGCAGCCTTCCATGTATGCCTTGGCACTGGCCGAGCATGTGCTCGACGGCCGTGGCGCCGTTCGTATTCACGGCGGCGGCTTCGGCGGCACCATCCAGGCCTTCGTGCCGCTCGATCTGGTCGACACCTTCATTGCCAAGATGAACAGCTGGCTGGGCGAGGGCTCTGCCCGTCACTACGCCATCTCTGACAAGGGGGCTTATGCGGCATGGCTGTAATGACCGACGTGCGCGAGGCTGCACAGAGCCTCATCGAATATGCCATCCACCGATCGATGATCGGACAGGACGATCGCATCTGGGCATACAACACCATTTTGGAGTGCATCGGCGCCACGGGTCCCGCACTCGATATGGCCTGGGCGCTCCAGGTTGAGAAACTCTCGCTCTTGCACCCCAATACCCTGCCCGACTTTGATCTTGAAGGCACGCTTGCCGCGCTTTCCGAGGCCGCCGTTACCAACGGTGCCGCCGAGGACACGGCGTCGGGCCGCGACCGCATCGCCATGCACATCATGGGCGTACTCATGCCGAGGCCTTCGGTTGTAAACGAGGAGTTCAACGGACGTATGGGCGTCAACGAGCCCCGCGCCGCGACCGACTGGTTCTACGGCCTGTGCTGCGACGCCGGCTACGTGCGCCGTGCCGCCATCGCGCGCAACATCAAATGGAGCACCCCCACCAACTGGGGCGATCTTGAGATCACCATCAACCTCTCCAAGCCTGAGAAGGACCCACGCGATATCGCCGCGGCTGGTGCCGCCAAGAACACGGGCGAGAAGTATCCCG
>URZJ01000211.1 GCA_900552395.1 uncultured Collinsella sp.
ACCGCTACGTACCGGAGGTGTTCCATGGTTCGTGTCGACATAGAGACCATCGTCATGGCCGCCGGTCCCGTGCCATCGCTTATCGTACTTCGTGAGCGCAGCAGCAAATCGGACTCGCCCGCGCCGCTGCGTTCCCTTTCCATTCAGACTGGTTCGTTTGAAGCTGCTGCCATCAGCCGCGGCATCGATAGCGGTCGCGCCGAGCGCCCGATTACCCATGACCTGCTGCTCGACACCGTCGACGCCCTGGGCGCCAAGCTCGAGCGCATCGAGATCGTTCGCGCCGAGCCGCCGGTGTTCTACGCGACGATCGTCGTACTGGTCGATGGCGAGGAGCGCAAGATCGACGCCCGCCCCAGTGATGCCATTGCCCTTGCCGTGCGCAGCAATGCCCCCATGTTTGTGGAGGACGACATCATGAATCGCCTGGGCACTGTTTCCACCCACGCCGAGGATGTCGACGACGAGCAGGAGTTCGAGAAGTTCGACGAGTTCGTCCATACGCTCTCCCCCGATGACTTCTAAATGCGGGGCGGCAGAGTTGCGGAGTGTTCGCTGATGGCCGGCGGTATGTCGGCTGAGGCGGCGGCCATTGCGCGCGAGGCCCAGATGCGCTCGGAGGCTTCTGAGGCGGCACGCATTGCCTATGTGACGCAGGCCCGCACGCTTCGCGAGCGCCGCGGCTCGTTTATCAAGATGGTTGTCGTCTCCGCCCTTGTCGCGGCAATCTGCTCGCGCCTTCGTGGTACAGTTGGTGCGCTTGGGTTTTCGATTTCAACAGGCTTGGTAATCTGGGGTGTGGTCGATGCAGTAATGCTGACCAACCAGATCAAGGTACTCGACAAGCGCGCGATGGATATGATGCGCGCCCGCGACGCTGCCGCCAAGATCGCTGCCGAGGCACAAGAACTGTAACGACGCCAGACTCGATGGGAAGGTCTAAAGATGGCACAGGATATGCAGGACGCCGGTAACGTCTCCGCCGAGCTCGACGCCATGGTGTGTGACCTGATTGGTGCGTTCTTGGACGACCTTGCCGCCGGCGAGAATCCGGGTGTAGTTGTGGCGATCGAGGACGCTGCTTCCAACCGTTATCTGGCGGCGCTCGATGAGGATGGCGAGGAGGCGTGCCTCGAGGCGGCCACCAACTTTATCTCCGAGCACAAGATGGGTCTTAAGGACGAGGGCCTGGGCCGCATCGCCCGCTATGCCATCGGCTACACCGGTTGTGTCGAAATTGACGGCGGCTATCACGACGCCCTGCTCGTGAGCTTCTTCGAAACCACGCTCGAGAGCGGTTTTTCGGCATACGTGCTGTATGAGGGCATGGGTGCCGGCGATGGTTTTATGTGGAGCGACCCTGAACCTGCAGGTGAGGAAACCCCTCTCATCTAAAATCGCTAAAATAAACGAGTTTTCGGTAAAAGGCTCAATATTCCCGCTGAGCGTTGTGTCGCTGGGCGGGCCGCATACGCGTGCCGTTTGTATATGGATAGAAGATAGGGGAACTACATGCGCGTAGACAATCTGAGGAACATCGCCATCATCGCCCACGTCGACCACGGCAAGACGACGATGGTCGACAAGCTCCTGCGTGCCACGGACGCCTTCCGTGCCAACCAGCAGGTCGAGGACCGTGTCCTGGATTCCAACGACCAGGAGCGCGAGCGCGGCATTACGATTCTCGCCAAGAACATCTCTATCGAGTACAAGGATGTCAAGATCAACGTCATCGACACCCCGGGCCACGCCGACTTTGGCGGCGAGGTCGAGCGCGTGCTGCGTATGGCCGACGGCGCCCTGCTGCTGGTCGACGCTTTTGAGGGCCCCATGCCCCAGACCCGCTTCGTGCTGCGTCACGCTATCGACACCGGCCTTAAGATCATGATCGTTATCAACAAGATCGATCGTCCGGGCGCCAACCCCGAGAAGGCCTACAACGACTGCCTGGACCTCATGGCCGACTTGGGTGCCACCGACGACCAGCTCGAGTTTGCCATGGAGCACGTGGTCTACGCCAGCGCCATGAATGGCTTTGCCCGTCTTGACCCCAACGACGGCAACATGGACATGTATCCGCTGCTCGACATGATCATCGACGACATGCCCGCTCCCGAGGTTGACGAGAACGCCCCGCTGGCCATGCAGTGCGTGACCATTGACCACTCCAACTTCGTTGGCCGCATCGGCATCGGTCGCGTGTACTCCGGCACCATCCATCAGGGCGATCAGATCCTGGTCGTCAAGAACGACGGCTCCAGCGCCACCGCTACCGTCAAGCAGCTCTTTACCTTCGACTACCTGGGCCGCACCGAATGCCAGGAAGTCGGCGCCGGCGACATCGCCGCCGTCGTGGGCATCGACCGCACCGATATCGGCGATGTCTACACCGATCCCGAGAACCCCGTTGAGCTCGAGCCCATCGAGATCGACCCGCCGACTCTGTCCATCGTCTTTGAGGCTTCGACCTCCCCGCTCGTCGGTCGCGACGGCGACATCGTGGGCGCCCGTCAGCTCAAGGAGCGCCTGTTCAACGAGGCCGAGAACAACGTGACCATGAAGATCGAGGAGCTCGAGGACAAGAGCGGCGTCGAGGTCTCGGGTCGCGGCATCCTGCACCTGTCCGTTCTGATGGAGTCCATGCGTCGCGAGGGCTTTGAGTTCCAGGTTGGCCGTCCCCGCGTTCTGTTTAAGAAGGACGAGAACGGCAACAAGATGGAGCCCGTCGAGCAGGCCGTCGTCGAGTGCCCGGACGAGTACTCGGGCAAGGTCGTTGAGGTCTTCGGTACCTCCGGCGGCATCATGACGAGCATGGATACCTCGGGCATCGTGACGCACCTCGAGTTTAAGATCCCGACCCGCGGCATCATGGGCCTTAAGAACCGCATCATGAACGTCACCCACGGCGAGGGCGTGTTCTACCACACCTTCTTGGAGTATGGCCCCTACGCCGGCGAGATCGGCAACCGTCAGAACGGCGCTATGATCTCCATGACCACCGAGAAGGCCGTTGCCTACGCCCTGGGTACGCTGCAGGAGCGCGGCCA
>URZJ01000212.1 GCA_900552395.1 uncultured Collinsella sp.
TTTGTTGAGCCGGGCACCGAGTGCTACGAGGGCATGATCGTGGGCGAGCGCAGCAAGGCTGGCGACATGGTCGTCAACATCGCCCGCACCAAGAACCTGGGCAACCAGCGTTCCTCGACCTCCGATATCTCCGTCCAGCTGGTGCCGCCTCGCACCTTCTCGCTGGAGGAGGCGCTGGAGTACATAGCCGACGACGAGCTGGTCGAGATCACCCCCAAGAACATTCGCCTGCGCAAGCGTCTGCTCAACGCCACCGACCGCAAGAAGGCTGCCGTCCGCGCCGGCCAGGTCAACAAATAAGCGCTGGGGCTTATAACCGCCAATAAGAAAGGGCGTCGACCGCGATGGTCGGCGCCCTTTTTGGTGCAAGGGGGACAGGTTCGCTTGCACCACCACAAAGGTGCCTGTCCCCTTTGTGGTGGTTGGCGGCTAGGCGGTGGGGAGTTCCGGCGTATTAGCCGGCTGTTGCGACTTGAGGTGAGCGTTGCGCCAGATGATCTGGATAACATAGCCGAGCGTGAAGACAAAGGCCACGCCGCTGATGAAATCGCCTACGAGGGGGATTGCCGTAAGTGCACCTGCGATCACGCCGCCGGCGGCTGCCATGGCGTAGCGGTTCTGGCTGTGTCCGACCATGCGCGCGATCGCGCACCCTGCAAAGGCACTCGACACCAGCGCGATGCCAATAACACCGCACATGAGGGCTCCGGCAAGCGACAGACCAGCGATAGAGATAATTAGCAGTAGGACGGCGGGGACGATAGCAATCGTGCCCAGAAGACCGCTCACCCACAGGGGCATGGGGCGCTGGTGGAGCATGCCGGCGGCGCTGGCGGTTGCGCGCGGAAAGACGAGTTCGAGCAGTAGGGCGACAAAGCAGGCCGAGAGTGCCGCGGCGACGATACCGCCGATGACATCGTTAACGGTGGAAGTATCTTCGTTCTCGGTGCGGTCGATCTTGAGCGCGCCGACCTCGGCTCCCGCGGCGCGCTCGGGGTCCTCGGAGACGTGCGCGTTTACGGTGCCGGTGATGTGGGCGTTCTTGCCCAAGATGAGCTTGTCGGCCCAAACCTCGACATCGCCATCGACGGTGCCGTCGATGGTTACCGTATCGCCCGCGAGCGCTGCCGACTTGGTGGAGCCTCGCAAGGCAACCGTCTCGCCTATCGCGTAGAAACAGTTGGCGGTGCTGTCGGAATTGAGAACGACATGCTGGCCAGCAACGGTCATGCTGCCATCAACCGTGGTCTTGGCAATGTCGATGGTGCGCGCCGCCAGACGGACGGCGCCGCCCACCGTGCAGTCGCGGATGGAGAGGCTCTCGCCTGCTGCAATTATGTCGCGGCCGATGGACGCATCGTCCAAGTTGAGGGCCTGCCCTGCCCAGTATAGGTCACCTTCGACGCCGGACGAATTGGCGTCATTGTCGGTCGCAAGTACGTTGCCTGCGGTGTCCGTGCCGGCGAACGACGCCGTGGGAAGTGCAGTGAGCGCCAGCGCGATGAGCGCGAATAGGATGGTGATGCGGCCCCACGCTTTACGGCGCTGGGTCGACGGGAATTGATTGCGGGACATAGTGAATCCTTCGTCAGATGCTCGATATGCACTTAACAGGGTACCCAACGCGCGGGCGCTCTAAAAGAACCTCTCGGTTGCATTTCGAAGAATGAGCCCGCGCTACCTACTTTTTGCGATGCAAAAAGCGCGCGATGTCTTCTTCGGTGGGGCTTTTGATGTCAAAGCGCAGCGAGAGCCAGCGCAGACCCATGGTCACGACAACGCATACGATCAGCGCGGCAACATTGCTCATGAGGCCGCTCATGACGAGGGCTACATAGCTTGCCGATCCGGCGATGGCCGCGATGGCATAGAAGTTGGTGCGTTGGAAAATGCCCGGGACCACGCCCATAAAGCCGTCGCGCAGCATGCCGCCGCCCACGGCGGTAAAGAAGCCCATCATGATACATACGGCGGGCGCAAATCCGTACACCAACGCCTTGTCCGCGCCGGTTGCCGCATAGATGCCGACCGAGATGATGTCGAGCAGGGGAATGAGTTTTTCGGGCTTATCGACGATTGCCGGGAAGATATAGATGATGGCGGCTGTGGCGATGGAGAGCGGTAGTGCCATGGGCTGGTTGAGGATGTAGACGTTGCCGACCTGGAGCGTCATATCGCGCAAAAGACCGCCGCCCAGGCCGCAGACCACCGCGAGCGCGACCGCGCCCACCAGGTCGAGCTTGTGCTCGCGCGCAACCAACACGCCCGAGATTGAAGCCGCGACGACGGCGAACATTTCGAGCCAAAACGGGATGGCGACCATGGCATCCGTGGCGTGTGAGGTAACGGTCATAGCGGCGACGACGGGCAAGATGGGGTCCTTTGGATTACGGATTTGGACAATGCCCGTACATAGTACATGTTCGGCGCCGATTGCGACCCTATTGCTCGGCAAACGGTCGGGACTGGATGCGGGCGTAGGTTCCATGTTTGGGGATCTGGGTCGATGCTGAACGCGATGGGGGCGTGGTTGAATAGGAGGGATGTCTAAATTTTGAGCAGCGCTCAAAATTTATCCGGTCGGCTTACGCCGACCGCGCTGCGCTAAAAACGCGCCGCTGGCGCGTTTTCTTTACGCTTTGCGCCCTGGCGGGTTCGAATCCCTCCTCCTTCGCCGTATTTGTTTGTAAGGGACTCAAAACAAAAAAGCTCCCGTTGTTGGGAGCTTTCTCAACCAAAATGGCGGAGGAGGAGGGATTCGAACCCTCGTGACCTTATACAGGCCAAACGGTTTTCGAGACCGCCGCATTCAACCACTCTGCCACCCCTCCGCGTGGGGTAAAAACAAAGCAGGCTCAAAGGCCTGCTTTGGAATTAACTGGCGGAGAGTCAGGGATTTGAACCCTGGAGACGCTTTTGACGCCTACACGATTTCCAATCGTGCTCCTTCGGCCACTCGGACAACTCTCCGTTAAATGCGAAAGTCAGTATACACGAGGAATCGCAAAGTGCAAACAGAAAAGTTGGCATTTTTTAAAACGCTTG
>URZJ01000213.1 GCA_900552395.1 uncultured Collinsella sp.
GATCCTGGTTCCCGCCGGCATGGACGATGTGGCCATCTGCACCGAGATGGGCCGCTTTATGATGGGCCCCTACGGCTGCCTGGTCACCAAGGCTATCCACGAGAAGCAAATCTACAAGGACTATATCGGCGTGGACGCCAGTGCCGTCGACCTCATTCGTCCCGCCATGTATGGCGCTTACCACCACATCACGGTGATGGGTCAGCCGGGCGGCGCCGACAAGGCCACAGCGCCCGTCACGAACACCTATGACATCACGGGCAACCTATGCGAGAACAACGACAAGTTCGCTATCGATCGCGAGCTGCCGCATATCGACATGGGTGACCTGCTTGTAATCCACGATACCGGCGCGCATGGCTACTCCATGGGCTACAACTACAACGGCCGTCTGCGCTCCGCCGAGGTCCTGCTGCGCCCCGATGGCTCGGCCGACCTCATCCGTCGCGCCGAGCGCCCGGGCGACTACTTTGCCACGCTCGACGTGCTGCCGTGCGGCCGAGAGTTGCTGGCCAAGTCGCGCGCCGAAAGTGCCCGCCGCCGCGCTCAGGACGAGCGCCTGGCCGTCGCCGCTCAGTGGAACAAACGCATCCAGATCGCGGAAGCGAAGGAGAAGAACATGGATATCCGCAATCTCGAGGGTTCAATCGTCGCCCTTGTCACGCCGTTTAAAAAGGACGGCAGTGTCGACTTTGACGCGCTCGAGCGCCTTATCGATTTCCACCTGCAAAATGGCACCGACGCCATCCTCACCCTGGGCACCACCGGAGAGAGTGCCACGATGACCGACGACGAGGACAACTCCGTTGTCGCCGCAGTGGTCAAGCAGGTTGCGGGCCGAGTCCCCGTTATTGCCGGCTCGGGCTCTAACTCCACGCAGACCATGCTCACTAAGTCGCTCACTTACCAGGGCCTGGGCGCCGATGGTCTGCTGCTCATTACCCCCTACTACAACAAGTCTAACGAAGAGGGCATCTACCAGCACTTTAAGACCGTCGCGGATGCCGTAGATATCCCCTGCATCCTGTACAACATCCCCGGCCGCTGCGGCTGCGGCATCAGCGAGCGCAACGTAGAGCGCTTGGCCGCGCACCCCAACATCATGGGTATTAAGGAAGCCTCGGGCAACGTCGCCTACGCGGCCAAGATCGCCCACCTGCTGTCCGACGACTTCCGCATGTACTCGGGCGAGGACGCCCTCACCGTGCCGCTCATGAGCCTGGGTGCCTCGGGAACCATCAGCGTGTGGGCCGATGTTCAGCCGCAGCTCGTGCACGACATGTGCCGCGCCTATCTGGACGGTGACGTGGAACGCGCCCGCGATATCCAGATTGCCGGTCAACCGCTCATCAACGCCCTCTTTAGCGAGGTCAACCCCATCCCCGTCAAAGAAGCGCTCGCCCAGATGGGTATGATCGAGGCAAACTACCGCATGCCGCTGTGCACCATGGCCAACGACACGCGAGCCGCACTTACCGATGCTCTGAAGGGAGCTGGTCTGCTTGATTAAGACCGTCATTATGGGAACGGGCCGCATGGGCTCGCTCATCCGCACTACCGCCGAAGGCATTGTCGACGCCGCCGGGCAGCCCTTTTTTGATATCGTGGCCCAGATCGGTTTTGACCTGTCCGAGCTCGAGAGCGCCCCGGCAGCCGACGTCATCATCGACTTCTCGAACGTCGTGACCTTCGATGCCGTCGTCGCCTATGTCGAGCGCACGGGCGCGGCGTTGGTCTCGGGCACCACAGGCTACACCCCCGAGCAGATGGACCGCCTGCGTGAGCTGGGCCAGAACGCCCGCGTTATGCACTCGGGCAATTACTCCATCGGCATCGCAGCCCTGCGTCATCTGGTAGCACAGGCCACACGCGAGCTGCCCGGCTTTGACTGCGAAATCGTCGAGACGCATCACAACCAAAAGGTCGACGCTCCCAGCGGCACCGCCAAGCTGCTACTCGACGCCGTGGTCGAGACCGAGCCTGAGGCTGGCTATCATCCTGTCTACGGTCGCGAGGGCATGTGCGGCGCTCGCGATCCCAAGGAAATCGGCATGCACTCGCTGCGCGGCGGCACCGTCGCCGGCGTGCACGAGGTGAGCTTCTTTGGCCAGGACGAGGAGGTCACGCTTAGCCATCGCGCTACGAGCCGCCAGATCTTTGTCAACGGCGCTCTGGCCGCCGCTCAAAAGCTCGTCGTCCGCGACCCTGGCTTCTACACCTTCGATCAGGTCATGTTCGCCTAACCAGTTAACTACCGTACCCACGCAAAGGAGAAACAGCATATGAGCAACGCAGCCGAGATGGATGCACAGGAGATTATCAACTACATCGCCACCGCGCCCAAGAAAACACCCGTCAAACTGTACGTGCGCGAAAAGCCGGGCATGAAGGTCCAGTGGGGCAATGCGCACGTCTACGGCGGTCGTCGTGGCAAGACCGTCTTTGGTGACTGGGATGAGCTCAAGGTCATCCTCGATGCCAATGCCGACTCCATCGACTACTACGACGTCGAGAATGACTGCCGCAACTCCGCCGTCCCCATGCTCGACCTTAAGGGCATCAATGCCCGCATCGAGCCGGGCGCAATCATCCGCGACCGCGTCGAGATCGGCGACCGCGCCGTCATCATGATGGGCGCCATCATCAACATCGGCTCCGTTATCGGCGAGGGCTCTATGATTGATATGGGCGCCGTCCTGGGCGGCCGCGCAACCGTGGGCAAGAACTGCCACATCGGCGCCGGCACCGTACTGGCAGGCGTCGTTGAGCCTGCGAGCGCCACGCCCGTCATCATCGAGGATGATGTCATGATTGGCGCCAACGCCGTGGTCCTGGAGGGCGTGCGCGTGGGCAAGGGTGCTGTCGTTGCCGCCGGCGCCGTATGCGTCGAGGACGTCCCCGCCGGCGCCGTCGTGGCCGGTGTCCCCGCCCGCGTCATCAAGATGCGCGACGCCCAGACCGACAGCAAGACCGGCCTGGAAGAGGGCTTACGTCAACTG
>URZJ01000214.1 GCA_900552395.1 uncultured Collinsella sp.
GCCGACCGCCGATATATGGGGTCTGATAATTTTTACCAGCTAGTTCCTCTTACTCGTCTAGGAGATCTTCTGGTATGTCGTTGCCGTCGCCTAGGTCGACTGGGGTTTCTTCGGGGGCAGAGCTGTCTTCTGCGGCTTCGCCTTCGGGCTTCTCCTTGGCGGCTGTCATGCGGGCTACGGCGCATACGCGGTCGTTGTCGTCGACGGTCATCATCTTGACGCCCTGGGTGGCGCGACCGGTTTGGCTGATCTCGTCGGTCTTGACGCGAATGACCGTCGCGCCCTCCGTCACGATGAACAGCTCATGCTGCGGGCCCACCGTCTTCATGGCTGCGAGGTTACCCTTGCGTTCGGTCATCTGGATGGTGTAGACGCCCTGGCCGCCGCGGTTCTGCTCCGGGTAGTCCGCAACCGGCGTGCGCTTGCCGTAGCCGCGCTCGGTAATGACAAACAGGTCACCATTGCCGTTGGTAACCTCCATACCCAAAACGCTCACGCCTTCCTTCATGCCAATGCCGCGGACGCCGCTGGTATCGCGACCGGTGGCGCGCGCCTGGGCCTCGGGGAACATAATCGCCTTGCCCGCGGTGGTTGCCATGATGATCTTGTCACCCTCGCGCACGCGGCGTACAGCGAGCAGCGCGTCGTCGTCCCTCAGGTTGATGGCGATCAGGCCATCGCGGCGGCTACGGTCGTAGGCGCTCATCACGGTCTTCTTGACCATGCCGCTCTTGGTGGCAAACATCAGATACTCGTCGGCGGGGAACTCGCGGCAGCTGATGACGCTCGCAATCTTCTCGCCCTCCTCAAAGGGCAGCAGGTTGACGATCGCGGTACCGCGTGCCTGGCGCGTACCCACCGGCAGCTCGTGCACCTTCAGGCGATAGACCTTGCCCTTGCTCGAGAAGAACAGCACGTACTCGTGCGTGGACGCAATGAACATCTCGTCGATAACATCGTCTTCTTTGAGGTTAACGCCCGATACGCCCTTGCCGCCGCGCTTCTGGGCGCGATAGGCGGCCACCGGGATGCGCTTGACGTAGCCGGTGTGGGTGATGGTCACGACCATGTCCTCGTCGGCAATCAGGTCTTCGACGTCCAGGTCCTTCTCGACATGGCTGATCTCGGTGCGGCGCTTGTCGCCGAACTTCTTGGAAATCTCGCGCATCTCTTCCTTGATGATGCCCAAGATTTTCTCCTCGTGCGCCAACAGGTCCTCATAGTAGGCGATGGCGCGGCGCAAGCCGTCCAGCTCTTCCTGAATCTTGTCGCGCTCCAGGCCGGTCAGGCGGCGCAGCTTCATCTCGAGGATGGCCGTAGTCTGCTCGGGCGTAAAACCGAAGCGCTCAATTAGGCGACTGCTGGCCTCAGAATCGGTCTGCGAGGAGCGGATGATGCTGATGACCTCGTCGATATGGTCGAGAGCCATCAGATAGCCCTCGAGGATATGGGCACGCGCCTGGGCCTTTTTAAGGTCGAAGCGGGTGCGGCGGGTGACGACGTCGACCTGGTGGTCAATGTAGTGCTGCAGCATCTCGCGCAGGCTCAGGCATTTGGGAACGCCGTTGACAAGTGCCAGGTTGTTGGCGCCAAAGGTCGTCTGCAGCGAGGTGTACTTATACAGATTGTTGAGCACGACCTGTGGAATGACGCCCTTCTTGAGCTCGATGACCAGACGGATACCCTTCTGGTTGGACTCATCGCGCATATCCGAGATGCCCTCGATGCGCTTATCGTTGACGAGCTGGGCGATCTTCTCCTGCAGGGTGCCCTTGTTGACCATGTAGGGAATCTCGGTAAAGACCAAGCGGCTGCGACCGGTCTTGGTGGACTCCACATGAGCCTTGGCGCGCACGGTAATGGAACCGCGGCCGGTCTCGTAGCTCTGCTTAATGCCGGCACTGCCCATGATGATGGCACCGGTGGGGAAGTCCGGACCGGGCATGATCTGCATGAGCTCGTCGACGGTGGCGTCGGGGTTGTCGATCAGGTAGCACGTGGCTTCGATCGCCTCGGTAAGGTTGTGCGGGGCGATGTTGGTGGCCATGCCGACGGCGATGCCCTGGCTGCCGTTGACCAGCAGGTTGGGGAAGCGCGCGGGCAGCGCCTGGGGCTCGGCGAGCGACTCATCGTAGTTGGGCTGCCAGTCGACGGTATCCTTCTGCAGGTCGCGCAGCAGCTCCATGGCGGGCTTTGCCAGGCGGCTCTCGGTGTAACGCATGGCGGCGGCGCCGTCGCCGTCGATATTGCCGAAGTTGCCGTGACCGTCAATGAGCGGCGTGCGCATGGAGAACCACTGTGCCAGGCGAACCATTGCCTCATAGACCGCGAAGTCGCCGTGCGGATGGTACTTACCGATAACTTCGCCGACCGTCCAAGCGGACTTCTTGTGCGGACGGTTGGGGTAGATGCCGCTCTCGTTCATGGCGTACAGGATGCGACGGTGCACCGGCTTTAAGCCATCGCGCACGTCCGGCAGGGCGCGCGCCGTGATGACCGACATCGAGTACTCGATGAACGACTGCTTCATCTCGCGGCCGAACTCCGAAATCTGGAGCTGACCGCCGTTGATATCCTCGCCGGCCGAGGCGCCACGGTCGACTTCGCCAAAGCTCTCCTCGAGCTCGGCGTCGTCGTCCTCTTCCTCATCATCGGCATCGGGGTTATAGGCGTCCGGATCGCCGTCCTCGCCCTGCTCAGCACGGGCAAGCAGGCGCTTCAGATCATCGGGCATGCCGGCGTCGCCGGCCTCGTCCATACCCTCGTTATTGTTGATATCGTCTGCCACGTTACCTCCTCATGGTTTGCGTGGTCCATTAGTTCCCTACCACGGAGACGGATTACCGGGAATGCCGGATAACCCTCCTAGGTTTTCCAGGTGCCCCAGGTTGCCCTGAAGGATGAGGGCGCACGCCTTGCGTGCGGCGCCCGAAATCCTG
>URZJ01000215.1 GCA_900552395.1 uncultured Collinsella sp.
GGGGTCTCGACGCCCTTCAGGCGCACGACCATCTTGCCGTCGCGCACAAAGGCGGCGTCTGCACCCTCGGGCTCGTCAAAAGCGACCTTGCAGATGCGGCGACCCGGCGTATAGATGTACTCATCGAACTCGTGAATGCCGGCGTCTTCGACGTCGACAACCACCAGATCGTCATCGACCATATTGTCAAACAGCTTGATCTTGGCAAGCGCATAGTTCTTATGGCTCTTATGCCAGCCCAAGTGGTCGGGAGTGATGTTGAGCAGCACTGCCACGCGAGGGTGGAGCTCGGTGGTCGTAGCAATCTGATAGCTCGAGAGCTCAGCCACAAACCACTCGTTGTGGGCTCGGCCGTCAATCTCGTTGATAGGCGGCTCACCGATGTTGCCGACAGCTACGCTGGCCTCGCCGGCAGCCTTGAGCAGATAATCAGTCAGCGACGTGGTGGTCGTCTTACCGTTGGTGCCCGTGATGGCAATCCAGTTATCGGGCGACAGGCGATAGGCAAACTCTGGCTCACCCATAATCTGAGCGGCATGTTCGCGCCCGGCCTTAAAGAAGCCCGAGAACTCCGAGATGCCCGGGCACGTCACGCATACGTCATAGGCGCCCTCGACCTGTTCGGTCCCATAGACAAACGACGCACCAGCAGGCTCGAGCGCACGCGTGGCGTCATTGGGCTCAGAGGTGCCGCCGCCATACACGGTAACGGTGCTTACGCGCTCGGGATGTGCCAGCGCCCAGCGGGCGACATCGAGACCGGATTTGCCCTGACCCAAAACGAGCAGGCTAAAGACATCAGCAAGAGGCATGAAAGACCACTATCCCAACTGGAAGAACAGAGCAAGGCCAACGGCACCAAAGGCCGCAGCGATAATCCAAAAACGGATGACGACCTTGGTCTCGGCCCAACCCTTCTTTTCGAAATGATGATGGATGGGCGCCATAAGGAAGACGCGCTTGTGCGTAAAGTGGAAGTAGACAACCTGAATCATGACCGAAAGGGTCTCAACGATAAACAGGCCGCCGATGATAAGGGAGACGACCTCGGTGTTGGTCATGATGGACGTGCAGGCAAACGCGGCGCCCAGGGCAAGCGAGCCGGTATCGCCCATAAAGATGCTCGCCGGATAGCAGTTGAACCACAAAAAGCCCAAGCAGGCACCGGCACACGCGGTGCAGAAGATGGACAGGTTCACGTCTCCGTGCAAAAACGCCATGGCAGCCATGGCGAGCATGGCGATCATGGAGGTGCCACCAGCAAGACCGTCAAGGCCATCGGTCAGGTTCACGGCATTAGAAAGACCGGCAATCATCAGCCAGCAAAAGACAATACAGAGCCACGGGAACGAATAGCCGCAGATGGTAGTCGAAAGCACGCCAAGGTCGATCGTCAACCCACCGGGAAAACGAATCTCGGGGGCGACGCCGCACCAGTTGACGGCAAGCACCGTAAAGGTGACACAGATAATGGTTAGGCCGATCATCTTGGCATGAGGCGTCAGACCGAGCGAGCGCCCATGCGTAACGGAGGTCAGGTCGTCGATCAGACCCAGCACGCCGGTCGCCAGCGTGGCGAGCAGCACGAGCACGAGCTCGGTGGTGAGCTTGCCCATCAGCAGGCAGGTCAGCGAGATCGCGACGAGGATGACAACGCCACCCATGGTGGGCGTTCCCTGCTTAACCAAATGACGCTTGGGGCCGTCGGCACGAACCTGCTGGCCGATGCCCTCGACCTTGAGCAGCTTGATCCACCACGGCATGAGCAGCAGCGCAATGGCGGCGGCGATGCCAAGCCCCAAAAAAGCCTGATACGTTGGATACGAGGGATTGCCGAACATGGGCTAGCACACACCTTCCACAAAGCGGTCGAGCTCAACAAAGCGGGAACCCTTGACCAGTACAACATCATGTTTTTCAAGCGCGCCGCCCATGCGGTCGAGCACCTGCTGATAATCGGAGAACACCTGGATGCGGTCCTCGTCCATACCCATCATGCGCGCGGCATCGGCCATAAGCTGGGCCAGCTCACCACCCACGCACGCCAGCATGTCGAGCTTCTTGGCGGCGGCATAGGCGCCCACGAGCTCATGCATGCGAGGAGCCTCATCGCCCATCTCGCCCATCTCGCCCAGGATCGCCATGCGAGACCCCGTGCACGAAAGCGAGCACAGCAGGTCGAGACCGGCTGCCATGGATTCGGCACTGGCGTTATAGGAATCATCGATGACGCGGGCACCGCTCTTGGCGCGCTTGATCTCCTGGCGGTGACCGGTGATCGTGAGGCCCCTAAAGGCAGCATCGATCTGCTCGGGCGTCACGCCCAGGCGATAGGCAACCGCGGCGGCCTTAACGGCATTTGGAACGGACTGCACGCCGGGGATGGCAAGCATGGTATCGATCGTCTCGCCCTGGCCAAAATCGAGCGTAAAGACCGGACGGCCCTCGTCATCAACACGAATGTCGCGGGCACGGACCTCATCGTCGTCCGAGACGCCGGCCAGCATCACGTCGATACCAGCAGGCTGGGCGAACGTATCGCGAATGAACGGCGTAAAGTCGTCCTCGCCGCCCAAAACCAGCAGCGGCAAATAGTCGCCGGCGGCGCACATGCCCTGGACAATCTCGGCCTTAGCGCGGGCGATGTTCTCGCGGCTGCCCAAAATACCGATATGAGAGGTGCCAATTTTGCTCACGATGGCAAGGTTGGGATTGGCGGACTGGGACAGGCGCTCGATCTCGTGGAAATGGTTCATGCCCATCTCGAGCACCAGAACCTCGGTATCGGCCGGAGCGGAAAGCACCGTGAGCGGCATGCCGATCAGGTTGTTGAAATTGCCCTTCGTGGCCCAAACGCGATAACGCTTGGCGAGCACGGCGGCGAGCA
>URZJ01000216.1 GCA_900552395.1 uncultured Collinsella sp.
GCCCGGATTTGCCAACGAGAAGGGCACCACGGGCCCCGATGGCATCTCGGACACGATCTTCATGTTGGTGACATGGATGCCGTAGGCCGAATGATTGTCGATGGTGGTCGCGTCTTCTGAGGGGCCCTGAAGCGTGCCGTCGGCCTTGGCGACGAAGGGAATAACCGTCGGAACTTTGAACTCTACGTTGTCGATCTCGGTCCTGACCATTACTTTCGTGGTTCCAACGCGCCCGGCTGCCAGAGCTGGCGTCGGGGCGGCGCCCATTGCGAGCGCGAGCGCGAGCCCTGCGCCCACGACGAGCGCTCTGGCTCCGTTCATGTTCCTGGTGATGTCCATGGTCGTTCCTTTCTATTCGCCGCGGGCCGTCCCCGCGATGATTGGACGAATGCTGGTGAATTGCGTGCGGTGCCGCGTCGGCCGAAAAAGCTAGTTCTCGGCTTGCTCAAC
Source organism: uncultured Collinsella sp. (assembly GCA_900552395.1). Lineage (GTDB taxonomy): Bacteria > Actinomycetota > Coriobacteriia > Coriobacteriales > Coriobacteriaceae > Collinsella. Next base: position 451 of record URZJ01000216.1, read on the forward strand.
CCGTACCCTGACACGTGTCGGATTGCCGTGGCTGTCGAGGGTCTTGGCATCGAGTGCCTGGATCTCGATGTATGCCTCGCCTTCTTTGATGTCGCCGGCGGGGCACGTCTCGATTGTCTTGCCGGTCTCGACCACACCGGATTCGTACATGGTCTCGTCGTTTTGAATGACGCGGAATCGCTGGGGAAATTTATTGTCTTGGACGTTTTGCACGTTGACGCGCAGCTTGCCGTCCTCCTGTAGCTGAGCGACCGGCGCGACCGAAATCGTCATCATGTTGTCGCGGACGATGGCATCGAGCTCATCTTGGATTTCTTGGCGCGATTTACCCTCTGCCGTCGTGACTGAGGCGCCCGCTTCGGGCACGGGCTGCGACTGCCAGGCGTATAGCCCTACGGCGATGAGGGCGCAGACGATAGCCAGGCAGACAACGACGAGTTTCTTGCGACGCCCCAGTCCTGCAAGGCGGGGCGGCTTCTTCGCACTCATGCGGCGTCCTTGGTGGTGTAGACACGTGCGAACGTGGACGGGTCCGCTCCAAAGAGCATGTGAAGCATCAGGCGGCGCGAGTAGATGAGCTCGTCAAAGTCGTGAGGGAGCTCGATGTCGTGGATACGTGCGATGTGGTGGGCGAGCGCCGAGAACGACTCGGGGTCGCAGATAACATCGGTGGTGACGTGGTAGACCGCCGTATCGGGGAACGCCTCTTCGTCGAAAGGCAGGAGATAGGGATCGTCGTCGACCTCGATGGCGACGCCGTACTGGGGCCAGTAATATGCCATGGGAACCTCCCTGCTTCTGGGGCCAAAACTTCTATCGGTTTTGGCTGTCGACGCCGACCGTATCAGCCGCTACTTGACCAATTTCTGACCAAATGCTTGACGGATTGACATCTCCGCAGGTAAAAGGTGGAAAAAATTACTTCAACTTTTTTCGAGCGACAATCGAGCGGTCGGCGACGGCGGGGCGATATGTGTCAAAAGCATCGTCTGCCGAGGAAGCCTTGCCGTTCGCCGAATTGCGCAAACGTAAAAATCGCCAATTATGGAGACGGTCTCGAACACGTCGACGAAACGATGCGGTAACATCTCCCTGCAAACACTGTAGTTAGCTAAAGGGGGAGTTCGCGTGTCTGCAACCATTAAACCCTTCACCGATGAGTTCGAAGAGTATGGCCGCGATGAATCTCGTGCATCGGGCGAAGCATCGAGCATCTCGTTTCCGACAACGGAAGACGAGGTCCGTGCCATTTTGGAAACGCTCCATGCCGAGCGTGTCCCGGTAACGGTTCAGGGCGCCCGAACCGGCCTTGCCGCCGGTGCCGTGCCCCACGGTGGGCATATCCTCAATACTTCCCGTATGAATCGCTACTTGGGCCTTCGCCGCGATGAACAAGGCCAATTTCTGCTGCGCGTGGAGCCGGGCGTTGTGCTCTCGGAGCTGCGTAAGCAGCTGAGCAAGAAGGTACTGCCGACCGCTGGTTGGGACCAGGCATCGCTTGAGGCCTACGAGGAGTTCCAAGAGTCCCCCGAGCAGTTCTTTCCCACCGATCCCACCGAGGCATCTGCCTGTCTGGGTGGCATGGCGGCATGCAACGCCTCCGGCGCCCGCAGCTACGCTTACGGCCCCATGCGCCCGCATATCACGGGACTCCACGTCGCGCTGGCTGATGGCGATTTGCTTGAGCTTCAGCGCGGCGAGGCTTTTGCCCAGGGCCGCCACCTGTCGCTCGTGACGGCAGAGGGCCGTACGCTCGAGCTCGATCTTCCCGGCTATACCATGCCCGAGACAAAAAATGCCTCAGGCTATTTCGTTGCGGACGATATGGACGCCATCGACCTCTTTATCGGCGCGTGCGGCACGCTCGGCGTTATCACCGAGCTCGAGATTGCCCTGCAGGCGGCGCCTGCGGTCGTTTGGGGTGTGAGTTGCTTTTTCGATAGCGAGGACAAGGCGGTGTCCTTTACCGATTCCGTGCGCCCTGTCCTGTCCCATGCGGCTGCCATCGAGTACTTCGATGCTGGCGCCCTGGATATTCTACGTCGCCAGCGCGAGCAGTCGACGGCGTTTGCCTCGCTGCCGGCGCTCGACGACGAGGCAAAGGTCTGTGTCTACGTGGAGCTCGATTGCGATGACGAGGCGCAGGCGACCGAGGAGCTGTACCACTTGGGATGGGTGCTGGAGCTTGCGGGCGGCCGCGACGATGCGACATGGGTCGCCCGCACCGAAGTCGATCGCGAGTGCCAGCGGTTCTTCCGCCACGCGGTGCCCGAGAGCGTCAACATGCTCATCGACGAGCGTCGCCGCACCGACCCCACCATTACCAAGCTGGG
>URZJ01000217.1 GCA_900552395.1 uncultured Collinsella sp.
ACACTGACACCTCTTTTGTGTTTGCCCAGATGCGCGTGGGCGGCTACGCCATGCGCGAGCAGGACGAGAAGATTCCGCTGCGCCATGGCTGCGTGGGCCAGGAGACCTGCGGTTGCGGCGGCCTTGCCTACGGCATGCGCACCATCTTCCCCATGGTCGAGCTGATCGATGACGTCGAGAAGTACGCCAAGAAGGACTACTGGATTCTCAACTACTCCAACCCTGCTGCCATCGTCTCCGAGGGCTGCCGTGTGCTGCGTCCCAACGCTCGCATCATCAACATCTGCGACATGCCGATCGCGATCATCGACGTGGTTTGCGCCGCACTCGATATCGACAAGAAGGATGTCGAGTACGATTACTTTGGCCTCAACCACTTTGGCTGGTTCACCTCGATTCGCCACAAGGGCGAGGAGGTGCTCCCGCAGCTGCGCGAGTACATCAAGGAGCACGAGATTCTGCTGCCCGATTCGTACCTCAAGGGCATGGGCTCGCTGATGTCCAAGAAGCCCGAGGAGGCCACTGACGAGCACCCCGAGCAGAACCGCCACACCAAGGGCAGCTGGTACTACGTCTGGAAGGGCGAGTACGAGATCATGGAGTGCTTCCCGGAGTACCTGCCCAACACGTACCTGAACTACTACCTGCAGCAGAAGGAGTTCGTCGAGCATTCCAACCCCGAGCGCACCCGTGCTAACGAGGTTGAGGAGACGCGTGAGAAGAACCTCTTTGATGGTATCGATCACTACGAGAAGACGGGCGAGATCGACGAGAGCACGTTTTATGCGGGCAGCCACGGCGACTGGATTGCCGACCTGGCTATCGCTCTGAAGAACGACACCAAGCAGCGCTTCCTGGTCATTTGCGAGAACAAGGGCGCTATCCCCAACATGCCCTACGACGCTATGGTCGAGCTGCCTGCCTACATTGGCAAGAACGGCCCCGAGGTCATCAGCCGCGACAACATTCCTCTGTTCCAGCAAGGTCTTATGATGCAGCAGCTGAACTCCGAGAAGCTCGTGGTCGAGGCTACGATCGAGGGTTCGTACGAGAAGGCGCTCAAGGCCTTCACGCTCAACAAGACCGTGCCGTCGATGAAGGTCGCCAAGGAAGTTCTCGACGACATGATCGAGGCCAACAAGGGTTACTGGCCCGAGCTTAAGTAAAAGCAACAGGGTCGCTGACCGCATACCTAGAGCAATGCCCCGTCCACGTGATTGCGTGGACGGGGCATTGTCATTTGGTAACGCGTTTTATCAAATATGGCATTTATCTGCGGAAATGTTCGTTTTCACCGCTAAGGACGACGTTTCATACCGCCTGCCGAACCGTGTCGCTGCCAAACAATTTTATAGGTCAGTGTTGTGCGTGTAGCAACTTCGCTCGGTCTCGCCTCCGGGCTGCCATGTGAGAGGGGATCTTATGGCTCGACTGCACGTAATGGAACGCAGCCACGCTCAGGCCGTCATGGACGACCTGCACGATGCGCTCGGACGCCGTCTGGCGGTGAGTTCGCTCGCCCCGTGTCCCGTTGAGTTTACGGCAGCGCTCGTTAACCTGTGCTCCACCCAGAGCTGCGGCAAGTGCACACCCTGCCGTGTGGGCCTGAGCGCGCTGAGCGACCTGCTCGCCGATGTGCTCGAAGGGCGCGCCGATGAGTCCACGCTCAACCTGATTGAGCGCACGGCCCGCACCATCTACCTTTCGAGCGACTGCGCCATCGGCTACGAAGCCGGCGCCATGGCACTCACGGCCATTCGCGGCTTCCGTGACGATTTTGAGCATCACATCCGCGAGCACTCCTGCGGCTTTGACCGCGAGGCCCGCGTCCCGTGCGTCTCGGGCTGCCCGGCGCACGTCGACATTCCCGGTTACATCTCGCTCGTCGAGGCAGGCCGGTATGCCGACGCCGTCAAGGTCATCCGCAAGAACAACCCACTGCCGCTCGTCTGCGGCTTGGTGTGCGAGCATCCCTGCGAGATGCATTGCCGCCGCGGCATGGTCGACGATCCCATGAACATCCTCGCCCTCAAGCGTTTTGCCGTTGAGCACAGCGACCTCAACGACCACAAGCCGCATGTCGTGGACAATACCGGCAAGCGCGTCGCCGTGATCGGCGGCGGCCCGGCCGGCCTTTCCTGTGCCTACTACCTGGCCGTGATGGGTCATAAGGTGACCATCTTTGAGCAGCGCCACCACATGGGCGGCATGCTGCGCTACGGCATTCCCAGCTACCGTCTGCCGCGCGAGCGCCTGCAGGCCGAGATCGACTGGATCTTGAGCGCCGGCATCGACGTTGAGCTCGATCACTCCGTCAACGGCGAGGAACTTGCCCGCCTGCGCGACGAGTTCGATGCCGTCTACCTGGCCATTGGCGCCCACAGCGATAAGAAGCTCGGCCTTCCGGGCGAGGAAGCGCTCGGCGTGGAGTCGGCCGTCAAGATGCTGCGCGCCATCGGCGACGACGGGCTGCCCGACCTGAGCGGCCAGCGCGTGTGCGTCATCGGCGGCGGCAACGTGGCCATGGACGTGGCGCGCTCCGCCGTGCGCTGCGGTGCCGAAAAGGTGAGCATCGTCTACCGCCGTCGCATCTGCGACATGACGGCCCAGGACGCCGAGATCGCCGGCGCCCAGGCCGAGGGCTGCGAGGTACTGGAGCTCACGGCCCCGCTCGCTATCGAGACGGGCGAGGAAGGTCGCGTGAGCGGCCTGCGCGTGCAGCCGCAGATTATCGGCGAGCCCCGTCGTGGGCGTCCGGCCCCG
>URZJ01000218.1 GCA_900552395.1 uncultured Collinsella sp.
AAGCCGACGCAGATGCGTTGGTGCGGGCGAAAGGACTCGAACCTTCACGGGAATCCCACCAGAACCTAAATCTGGCGCGTCTACCAATTCCGCCACGCCCGCATGAGCGCACAGACTAGGGATGATAGCAGATACGAACGACAAGCGCACGCACACGTTTTACAGGCTCACGACCTCACCACGAGTGCGAAAGGCGGGGCGAGTTGCCCCGCCCCGCCCATTACGACTTGTTCGCCGACCCGCTACTCCCCCAGCAGGGCCTTCTCGGGCGTGATCGGCAGCGAGCGCACCTGGTGGCCGGTGGCGTGTGCCACGGCCGAGGCCACGGCGGCGAGCGGCGTGTTAATGACGACCTCGCCGATCGACTTGGCGCCAAACGGGCCCGTCGGCTCGTAGCTCGGCTCAAAGGCCACGCGAATACTGCCGATGTCCAGGCGCGTGGGCAGCTTGTAGCTCATAAAGTTGCCGGTGCGCAGGCGGCCGCGGTCGTCGTGCTCGACGATCTCGTAGAGCGCGTGGCCGATGCCCTGGGCAATGCCGCCCTCGGCCTGGACGCGCGCGAGTGCCTCGTTGATCACGGTGCCGCAGTCCACAGCCGCCGCGTAGTCCACCACAGTCACCTTGCCGGTGGCCTTGTCGACCTCGACCTCGGCAATGCCGGCCATAAACGGCGGAGGCGAAACGGGCAGGCAGGCAGAAGCATGCGAGGTGAGCGCGTCGCCGCCCGCGATGTTCTTGACGCACAGGTTGGCAAAGTCGCGCAGCGTGAGGTAGCGGTTCTGCTCGCGCGCGGCGCGCTCGTCGGACAGACGCACGTACTGGCCATCGAAGACCACGTCGGCGGCGTCCACATCCCACATCTGGGCGGCCTTGGCACAAATCTTCTCACGCAGCTCGGTCGCGGCGTTCTTGGCGGCAAGGCCCGTCACGTAGGTACCGGAGCTCGCGTACGAACCGGCGTCGAACGGCGACACGTCGGTGTCCACGCCGCGCACCACGATCAGCGAGCTCTCCACGCCCAGCTCCTCGGCGGCAATCTGCGCCAGGATCGTGTCGACGCCCATGCCGTTATCGGTGGCGCCGGTGCCGATGGTAATGAAGCCGTCCTCTTCCAGGCGCATGTCGATGCCGGCGATATCAACGTTGGAAATGCCCGAGCCCTGCATGGTGAGCGCACAGCCCAGAGCACGCACGCGGTCGCCCAGGTCCACAGCCAGCGGCTTGTCGCGCCAGCCGATCATGTCCATCGCGCGCAGCAGGCAGCGGTCGAGCGCGCAGGCGTTGAGCTTCTCGTTGTAGTACTGCGGCATGATCTCGCCCTCGCGCACGATGTTCTTAAGGCGCAGGTCGGCGGGGTCCATGTGCAGCATGTCGGCAAGCTCGTTGACGGCGCTCTCCACGGCAAACTGGCCCTGGGTGGCACCGTAGCCGCGATACGCGCCGCCGCGGTTGGTATTGGTGTAGACGGCGTCCCACCTAAAGCGGCTCGCCTTCACGTGGTTGTAGATGGGCAGGCTCTTGTGGCCCGACAGGCCGATCGTCGTGGTAGCGTGCTCGCCGTACGCACCGGCGTTGGACAGCGTATGCAGATCGATGGCCGTGATGGTGCCGTCGTTCATGGCGCCCAACTTGACGGTCATCTGCATCTGGTGGCGCGAGTTGCCCGCGGTGATGGTCTCCTCGCGGGTGTAGCAGCAGTAGCTCGGACGGCCAGTCTGCTGGGTGACGAACGCCACGAAGATCTCGCAGCAGCCCGTCTGCTTGGAGCCAAAGCCGCCGCCGATGCGCGGCTTAATGACCTGCACCTGCGACTGCGGAATGTCGAGCGACTGCGCGACCATGCGGCGCACGTGGAAGGGCACCTGCGTCGAGGTGGTCACGGAGATGCGCCCAAACGCGTCGGTCGTCGCGAAGGCGCGGAAGGTCTCCATGGGCGCGGTCTGCGTGGCCTGGCTGGTGTAGGTGCGCTCAAAGACGATGTCGCTCTGGGCGAAGGCCTCATCAAGGTCGCCAAAGTCGCTGGCACCGCTGCACACCAGGTTGCGAGCAACGTCGCCGCCCTGCGGGAACATAAAGGTCACGTCACCCTCGGGATGAACCACGATGTCATTATCGAGCGCCTGGGTAAAGTCGAGCAGGGGCTCGAGCACCTCGTAGTCGACCTTGATGAGCTTGAGCGCCTTGTCTGCGGCCTCCTCGGTCTCGGCAGCGACGATCGCCACCTCCTCGTTTTGGTAGCGCACAAGGTTCTCGAGAATCAAACGGTCGTAGGGACTCGGCTGCGGATAGCTCTGACCGGCGATAGTAAAGCGGCGCTTGGGCACGTCCTCGTAAGTGTAGACGCCCACGACGCCCGGCACCTTCAGGGCGCGCGACGTATCGATGGAGCGGATCTTGGCGCGGGCGTACGGGCTGCGCTTGAGTTTGACGATGAGCGCGCCGGCGGGCACCATGTCGCCCGTGTAGACCGGACGACCCTCGAGCAGGGCCTTCGAGTCCTTCTTGGGCTGCTTGTGGGTAATCTGCTTGTAGGTGACGCCGTCAGAGCTGGTGTTATTGACCGGCAGCTCGGGCATCTCGAAGCCCACCTGCACGCCGGACTCGTTGAGGAAGCGCACGATAGCGCGCAGCTGGCTCTCGTAGCCGCTGCAACGGCAGAGGTTGCCGGCGAGCTGGCGCGAGAGCTCCTCGCGCGTGGCGACGAGGCTCGGGTCCTCCTTGGCGGCGCGGGCAAGCGCC
>URZJ01000219.1 GCA_900552395.1 uncultured Collinsella sp.
TGACTGCGGGCAAGCGTACGCCCGCGATAAACCTTAAGGCTCAAAGGTTACTCCTTGGGGAAAACGAGGCCGTCGATGCAAACGTCAACGCGCTCGACCTCAACGCCCACCTGGGCATCGATGGCAGCGACCACGGCAGCGCGAACGGCCTCGGCGAGTTTCTTGAACGGATAGCCAAAGAACACCACAACGCGCACGGTGAGTGCGAGCTTGTCGCCGACGACCTCGGTCTCGACCGCCGGCTCGGAAGCCGGGGCCTTGGACGAGAGCATCATGGAGACAAGGTTGGTGGCAAGGTCCTTGACGCCAACGGAGGCGATACCCTCGACATCGGACACGGCGCGCGAGACGATGGCGGTCAGAACATCGGGCGAAATGCCGATGCCGTCAATCTTGATTTCCTGGGGCATGAGTCCTCCTAGAAGAGTTGGTTGCTAGACGCGGGAGACGAACTTGCCGTCGCGGGTGTCAACCTTGATGACCTCGCCCTCGTTGAGGTACATGGGGACCTGGATGACAGCGCCGGTGTCGATCGTGGCCGGCTTGGTGGAACCCTGGACGGTGTCGCCCTTAAAGCCCGGGTCGGTCTGGACGATGGTGGTCTCGATGAACATCGGCGGAGTCACGCCCATGAGCTCATCGTCGGCGAAGAGCAGCTGGCAGATGTCGTTCTCGCGCAGCCACTTGGAGTTCTCGCCCACCATGTCCTCGGGAACGGGAACCTGCTCATAGGATTCGTTGTCCATGAAGATGTAGTCGGTGCCATCGTTGTAGAGGTACTGGAACTCACGGGTGGTGAGCATGACGCTCTCGAACTTGGTGCCGGCGTTGCAGGTGTTCTCGACGACGCGGCCGCTCTTGATGTCACGGGTCTTGTAGCGCACAAACGCGCCGCCCTTGCCCGGCTTGACATGCTGGAACTCGACGATGGTGTAGACCTTGTCCTTAATGCGGAGACCGAGGCCGTTCTTGAAGTCGGCGGTAGAAATGGTAGGCATAGCGACCTTTCTTGTTATGGGCAGAACGCACAAGCGTCCAAATTACATACGAGCGAAATTATACACTTGCAGACGGCGCCTGCAGCGAGCGCATAAAAAGAGAACGCGGGGCGTCCGAATTGCTCCGGAGGCCCCGCCCCAAACTATCTACCGAAGTAGACTAGCAATCGATGACGTGAAGGTCATGCGGCGTCTTGGTGAAGGGCTCGTAGCCGTTCTCGGTGACCACGCCGTAGTCCTCCAGGCGCACGCCGCCCACGCCGGGCAGGTAGACGCCGGGCTCCATGGTGATAACCGAGCCGACCTCGATGATAGTCTTGCTGCGGTTGAAGTTGGGCAGCTCGTGGATGTCAATGCCCACGCCGTGGCCCAGACCATGGTTGTAGTAATCGCCATAGCCGGCATCGCCAATGATCTTCTTGGAAAGCTTGAAAATGTCGTTGCCCTCGACGCCCGGATGGATAGCGGCGACGCACTCCTCGTGCGCACGGCGCACGAGCGCGTACAAGTCGAGCTGCTCCTGCGTGGGCTCGCCCATCACGACGGTACGAGTCATGTCGGAGCGGTAGTCGCAATAACCCGCGCCATAATCCATGAGAACGAAGTCGCCCTTCTCGATCACGCGGTCGCTCGGGACGGCATGCGGGTTGGCGGTGTTGGGGCCGCTCGCCACGATGGAGCCGAAGGCCAGGCTGTCGGCGCCGTTGGCGAACATAAAGTTCTCGAGCTCGTTGCGAACCTGCTTCTCGGTCATACCGGGCTTAATATAGCCGAGCATGTGCTGGAAGGCGGTGTCGGTGATCGACTGCGCATGGCGCATGAGCTCGATCTCCTCGGCGTCCTTGATGGCGCGCATCTTACGGATGTCGTCATGCATCAGCGGCAGCATGCAGGCAACGGAGCGGTCCTCCAGGCCACGCTGAATACCCTGGTAGAAATTGATCTGCATGTCGTCCTCGACAGCGCAGACGCGGCACTTGTTGGCCGCGATCTTGCCGGCGACCCAGCCGGGGATGGTGCCCTCGTCCATGTCGTAGACCCAGGGGCTGCCGCCGGGCGTGTTCTCCTCAAAGCTGTTGAGATAGCGCGAGTCGGTATGGAACAGGCACTGGTCAGCCGTAATAAACGCAGCGTGCGGGAACTCGAAGGTGTAATCGAAGACGCCCTTGACGCCCGTAAGCCAACGAAGGTTGGCCTCGTCGCGCACCACGATAGCGTCGTAGCCGCGCTCAACCATCAGGGCACGGACACGCTCGATACGACCGGCAGGACCGGCAGCAAACTCAGACATGCAGATTCCTTTCTTGTTGTCTTCATAAAGACGGGACGGGCTCAATCAACGTACGGAATCGCGAGCGATTCGCAACCGATTGGAAACCCGCCCCTCAACATGATACGAAAGACGATGGATGTCAATAAATCCTAGAGAAGTTCGTTGCGAGAAGCCAAGTATGCGTGAGCATGGCGGTCGAGAACCTCGTCCTCAACGCTCGTTAGACGAATGGCGCCGAGCGCCGCGGGCAGCGGCAACATGCTGCGGTTCGAGCGGACAAACTGCTGCCTGCGGAACTCCTCGATATATGCGGCAGGCTCCAGATCGAAGGCAAGCTCCTCGATACCAAAGTCCTCCAGGCAGTCATCGACCTCAAAGACGTAATCGATATCGAAGTAGCAGGCATCATGTGCTAGGCGCGCCTCAAAGCGCA
>URZJ01000220.1 GCA_900552395.1 uncultured Collinsella sp.
GAGTGGAGATTACGTACAGCGCGGCACCCCCGCTCTCATCTCCAAACATACGCGGGCGGAAATGGCTCTGCGGTGCGGTGCAGACCTTGTGCTCGAAATGCCGGTATCGATGCCGCCGAGGGCGAGACCGTCTTTTTTGTGGACGCCGACGATTACATCGATGTCCAGACGGTCGAGCGCGTGCTGCATGCCATGGAGTCTGCAGATGCCGAGGCCGCCGTTTTTGGCGGCGTCTGTGAACCAGCCGATGCTGCCCCCAAACGCGTCCAGCAACTCATGAGCCCCAAAGCTGGTGCCTTCGGCGCCCGTGATCCCCAACTGCTGTTCCATTCGAATGCGCAGCCCTATGCCTGCCGTGCGGCTTTTTCGCGCGAGCTGCTCAATCGCGAAGGCATTCGCTTCGCCCCCGGTTTGGCTTTGGGCGAGGACGTCGTCTTCCAATTTGCGGCTTATGCGCTTGCCCGCAGGACCGTCGTCATGCCGGACAAGTTCTACCACTACGTGATGGAGAGCGAATCGGCGACGCACGAGTTCAACAGTGCCGAGGCTCGCGCCAAAAAACTTGACGCCCACATGAGGATGCTCGAGGAGGTCTTGGAGGACTGGGCGGCCTACGGTCTTTTGGACCTGTGCCCCGGCGAGCTGATAACTTGGTTTTTAGACCTAATTGTGTTCGACCTGGCGCGCTTGGATGCCGATGACTTCCATCGCGTGGCGGCTCGCGTCAACATGGACTTTACGACGTTTTTGGGAACGGAGTGGACGGATATGCCTGCCAAGGGCGCCGTTTGCCGTGTTGCCCACAAGTTCGTTGCGACGACCTCGGGCGTTTCGATGGCAGACGCCACGCTGTTCTATCTTTCGACTCGCGGTCTCAAAGCCTGCCTGGAGCGCTTTCTTTAATTCCAAGCGCTGCCGCCCGCCGCAACTCGGCTGCTAAAATAACCCTGTTACACGCTATTCAACAGGAGGTTCTCTTGCAGAACTCTGATACCCCTAAAGTTTCGCTGCTTGTCCCCATCTGCAATGTCGAACGCTACCTGCGCGAGTGCCTCGATTCCGCCGTGGCTCAGACGCTCAAGGACATCGAGATCATCTGTATCAACGACGGCTCCACCGATAGCTCGCCGGATATCATACGCGAGTACATGGAGCGCGACTCTCGTGTAAAGATGATCGACAAAGCCAACAGCGGCTACGGCGACTCGATGAACCGCGGCCTGGAGATGGCGCGCGGTGAGTACGTGGGCATCCTTGAGTCTGACGACTTTATGTTTGAGGATTCGCTCCAAAAGCTGGTCGCCAAGGCCGATACTGAGCATGCCGATGTGGTAAAGGGCGACTTTTACCTGTATTGGTCCACGCCCAGCGAGCGCCGTGAGCTGTTTGGGATCATCGACGAGCATATGACGGGCGCCGCGTATCGCCCCGTCGATCGCCCGGGCATCTTCTACCGCAAACCTTCCATTTGGTCGGCTATCTATCGGCGTGAGTTCCTCAACGACAATCAGATTCGGTTCCTTCCCACGCCGGGTGCCTCGTATCAGGACGCAGGCTTTAACTTTAAGGTTTGGGCTTGTGCCGAACGTGCCGCGTTTATTGCGGACCCCATTTTGTGCTATCGGCAAGATAACGAGAAGAGCTCCGTTAATTCGCCCAACAAGGTGTTTTGCGTTTGCGATGAATATGCCGAGATGCTACGTTTTTTGGACGAGCGTCCCGAGCTCAAGGCTCAGCTCCAGGGCATTTTAATGCGCATGAAGGTCGATACGTACCGTTGGAATGATGAGCGCCTGGTCGATGAGTTGCGCGAGCAGTTTTGGGAGAAGGCCTCTCCCGAGCTCAAGTCCGATTGGGATGCCGGTCGCTTTGACCTGTCGCTGTTTGATCCGCGTGGCGAGACCGACTTGCGCCTGATGGTCAAATCGCCCCGCGCCTATATCGATTCGCGCTTTGACTTTAAGAAGCCGGGCAAGATCAATACGTTTAAGCACTACTTTAAGATTGGCGGCCTGCCGCTGGTCTGGCGCGTGCTGACGTATCAGCGCACCTACGGTGATAATCCGCACCCCGATGACGTTCCGGTCGCACAGTAGGAGCACTTGACTATGGCTACCCCCAAGATTTCCGTTGTCGTTCCCATCTATAACGTGGAGGAGTACCTGGCCTGGTGCCTGGACTCCCTGCTTGCGCAGGACATGCCCGATTGGGAAGGCGTGCTGGTCAACGACGGCTCGCCGGACGGTTCGCGCGATATTGCGGCTGCCTATTGCGAAAAGGACGCGCGCTTTACGCTGGTCGATAAGGAGAACGGCGGCCTGTCGAGCGCCCGCAATGCGGGTATCGCTGCGTCCACGTCGCCTATCGTTGCGTTCTTGGATTCCGACGACCGCTTTACGCCCGATGCGTGCCGCGTGATCGTCGATGCCTTTGAGCGCCAAGACTGCGACGTTTTGACCTTTGGCGCGAATCCGTATCCGCTGGAGGCGGGGTATCCGTGGCTTAACTATGTGCTGAGCCCGCGCGATGTGTCGTTTGAAGGCTATAGCTCTGACCTGCTGTTTAAGGAAGCATCTCGCCCCTTTGCATGGCGCACCGCCTGCAAGCGTGAGTTTTTGCTGGGCAACGGGATCGTGTTCGATGAAACCGTTAAGTATGGCGAGGACCAGGTCTTCGATTTT
>URZJ01000221.1 GCA_900552395.1 uncultured Collinsella sp.
AATCCCCGCCCCAGAAAAATCACTGATGGTTGACAGGAGCGCCACAGTTTTGGCAGAAGGAGGCATTTGTCTCCAGCTTTGACCCGCACTGGGCACAGAAATAAGTAGGCTCAACTGGCTGAGCATCGTCGATCGTGGTCGGCGTCTGCTGAAGCGGCGGAACCTGCTGCGCGGGAGGCATTTGCTGGTACGGATTGGACTGCGGAGGCTGAGGCTTATTCGACGATTCCTTGTTCAAGATAACAGCAAAGGCGACAGTCGCGACACCACCAAATACAACTAGCAAAACAAGAAGATTGAATACACTAAGGCCTATCATCGCAAATCAGCTCCTCATGTTGCGAAAGATGACGGATGCCGAGATTTTATCGCCGCGCCGCAAGCCCCTCCTAGTGCGCAACACCCATCCACCCTGCATGATTTTCTGGGGCGGGGATCAAAATCATTGGGGAATGGGACGTGGCAAGCGGGGGTCTTCGGGGTATAAGACGGCTAATTGTATGCCGCCCTATGAAAGGAACCCTTATGCCCAGCGTCGCCGTTCTTGCCGCCGATGGCTTTGAAACGATTGAATGCCTGACCATGGTCGATGTCATGCGTCGCGGCGGCGTGCGCGCCACGCTCGTCTCGATTATGCCTACGCGTGAGGTCGTAAGCTCGTTGCAGATTCCCGTAACTTGCGATGCACTCTTTGACGAGATTAACTTTGACGAGTATGACTGCGTCGTGCTGCCCGGCGGTCTGCCCGGTGCCACCAACCTGCGCGCCGACCAGCGCGTCTGCGACGTAGTCTGCGAGTTCGCCGCGACCAAGTATGTTGCCGCCATCTGCGCCGCCCCGTTTATCCTGGGCGAGCTTGACCTGCTCGAGGGACGCCGCGCCACGTGCTTCCCCGGCTTTGAGAAGAGCTTCCCCGAGGGCGCCTATACCGGCGACAAGGTCACGCACGACGGCAACATCATCACCGCCAGCGGCATGGCCCAGTCGCTCCCCTTTGCCCTTGAGCTGCTGCGTTCGCTCGCCGGCGACAAGGCTGTCGAGAAGGTTGCCGAGGGCATTCAGCTATGATTTTGGCTTCGCAATCACCGCGCCGCATCGAGTTGATGCGCGAAGCTGGCTACGACACCCGCGTCATTCCCGCCGACATCGACGAGACTCCTTTTGATGACGAGGCCCCGCTTACGCTTGTCGAGCGCTTAGCTCGCGCTAAGGCTGCCGCCGTTGCCGCCGAGCACGCCGAGCCCAATGAGCTGACCATCGCGGCCGACACCATCGTCACCTTCGATGGCAAGCTTTTGGGCAAGCCGGCAAACGAGGACGAAGCCCGCACCATGCTCCACGAGCTCTCGGGGCGCACGCATCAGGTCGCAACCGGCGTCTGCATCGTTAGAGCCGGAGACGCCACAGCCCCGCACGCCGCCGAGAGCCTGTCGTTTGTCGATGTGACCGACGTGACGTTCTACGAGCTCACCGACGAGCAGATTGAGCGCTACGTCGCCTCGGGCGAGCCCATGGACAAAGCCGGCGCCTACGGCATCCAGGGCGTCGGCGGGCGCATGCTCGTGCACGATATTTCGGGCGACTTCTACAACGTGGTGGGCCTGCCCATCGCTCGCGTCGCGCGCGCGATTCAAAAACTATCGTAATTGCATCTGGCGCTGGGTATCCCCCAGCGCCTACAATTTTGGCGTACCGTACGGATCCCGACCGGGCATAAGGCCCGGCGGAAACCGATAGGAGTAAAACATGGATACACTGCTTGAGGCCATTGACGTTTGCGATGTCGATGGCTTTTGCTTTGGCAACTATACGGACGAGGAGGCCGGCACCGGTTGCACCGTAATCGTTGCACCCGAGGGCGCCACCGGCGGTGTTGACGTTCGCGGCGGTGCCCCGGCATCGCGCGAGACCGACCTGCTGCGTCCCGAGAACACCGTGGACAAGGTCCACGCCGTCTGCCTTTCGGGCGGATCGGCCTTTGGTCTGGAGGCCGCAAGCGGCGTCGCCCGCGAGCTCGAGAGCCGCGGCATCGGCCTTCCCGTCGGCCCCACGCAAGTGCCCATCGTGTGCTCCAGCTGCATCTTCGACCTCGCCTTTGGCGACCCCACCGTACGCCCCGACATCGAGGCCGGCATCTCCGCCGTGCGCGAGGCGCTTGACAATACCCCCACCACGCTCGAGCAGGGCAATGTAGGTGCCGGCACCGGTGCCACCGTAGGCAAGCTCATGGGCCCCGCCACCTGCATGAAGGCCGGCCTTGGCGCTGCCGCCGTGGCGCTCGGTCCCGTTAAGGTAGGCGCCGTGGTCTCGGTCAACGCCTGCGGCAATGTCGTCGACCCCTTCACCGGCGAATGGGTCGCTGGCATGCGCGCTGCAGCAGATAGCGACCAGATCGTCGACATGGAGCTCGCAGCCTTTGCCGCCGCCGGCTCTATGCAAATGCCGCTCGACCGCACCAACACCACCATCAGCTGCATCGTCACCAACGTTGAGCTCACCAAGGCTCAGGCCACCAAGGTCTCCCAGATGGCCGCAGACGCCTATGCGCACGCCATCCGCCCCCCGCACAC
>URZJ01000222.1 GCA_900552395.1 uncultured Collinsella sp.
CCCGTGGCGAGGGTGTGCACGCGTGCGCCGTTCTGATCTGCCGCGACCCCGTCAACGAGCACGTACCCACCAAGCTCGACACCAAGGGCGGCGTCGAGATTACCCAGTACGAGGGTCATACCGTTGCCGACATGGGCCTGCTCAAGATGGACTTCTTGGGCCTGCGCACGCTGACGGTTATCTCTAAGGCCAAGGCAAACATCAAAAAGAACTTCGGCATCGACATCAAAGAGGAAGAGATCCCCTTTGACGCCCCCGAGATCTTTAAGCTCATGGGCTCCGGCCATACCGCCGGCGTCTTCCAGGTCGAGTCCGCCGGCATGACGGCCACGATCAAGAACATGAAGCCCACCGAGTACAAGCACGTCGTGGCATTGATCGCTCTGTACCGCCCGGGCCCGCTGGGCGCCGGCATGGTCTCGTCCTACATCAACCGTATGAACGGCAAGGAGCCGGCCGTCTCCTACGACGACCGCCTGGACGACATCCTGGGCGAAACCTACGGCACCATGGTCTACCAGGAACAGGTTATGCTCATCTCCGTCGAGATGTGCGGCTTCTCCAAGGGCGAATCGGACTCGCGTATCCGTAAGCCCGTGGCTAAGAAAAAGATTAAGCTGCTCACGTCGACGGTGCTGCACTGGGAGGATGGCTCGGACGAGACCACCTACGACCACTGGATGAACGGCGCTATCAAGAACAACTACACGCGCGAGGTCGCCCAGAAGATTTGGGACGATGTTCTCGAGTTCGCGTCCTACGCCTTCAATAAGTCGCACTCCGCTGGCTACGCCATCCTGGTTATGCAGACGGCGTGGCTTAAGGCGCATTATCCGCACGAGTACATGGCGGCCGTTCTGACGTCCTACACGGGCAAGACCGACAAGATCGTGCACTACGTCTCGGCATGCCGTCACGACGGCATTCCCGTGCTGTCGCCAGATGTCAACGAGTCCGGTACCGAGTTCACGGCTACCAAGGAGGGCGTACGCTTTGGTCTGGCCGGCATCCGCGGCGTGGGCACCGGCGTGGCGCAGGCGATTATCGCCGAGCGCGAGGCGGGCGGCCCGTTTAAGACGCTGCACGACTTTGTCGAGCGCGTGGACTCGAGCCAGGCAAACCGCCGTGTGATCGAATCGCTGATCAAGGCGGGCGCCTTCGACTCCACGGGGTATCCGCGTCGTCAGATGATGCACTTTGTGGACAAGAACAACCCCGAGAACATCATCGACGCCGCGATAAAGCGCCAGAAGGACCGCGCGAGCGGCCAGACCTCGTTCTTCGACATGTTTGGCGACGTTGAGGGCTCGGGCTTTGAGGTGAGCGTGCCCGATCCGGACGGCCAGGAGTGGGACCGCCACCTTAAGCTGAGCCAGGAGAAGGAGGTTCTGGGCATCTATGTCTCGGACCACCCGCTGCGCCCGTTTGAGTATGCACTAGCCAAGGCGCGCGACTTCTCGTTCTCGCAGATCGATACCGGCTATGAAGTTCAGAATCCTACGGGCGGCACCATCAACCAGGAGATTCCCGAGGGCAAGGCGCTGTGGTGGGCCGGCATGGTCTCGAGCGTGTCCAAGCGCGTGACCAAAAACGGTGACCCCATGGGCATCGTGCAGCTCGAGGACATGGAAGGCGAGGCCACCGTCGTCGTGTTCCCCAAGACCTATAAAGAGGCCGAGGGGTACCTGTACGGCGAGGTCGATCCCGAGACCGGCGCGCAGCTGTCCGATGCCTTTGTGCGCATTAAGGGTAAGCTCGAGCGCTCGGACCGCGGCGACCAGATCATCGCGCAGGAGATCGTGCCGCTCGAGCTCAACGAGGAGAACAACAAGCCCAAGGTGTTTGAGGTCATGGTGCCTAACAGCCGCTTTAGCCAGGGCAATATGGCGCGCCTGGCCACGGTGCTCACCGCTAACCCGGGCGGCGACCGCGTGGAGATCTTTATCGAGCAGGTGGACGGGCGCGTGCTGCGTGCCGAGGTACCTGCCAAGGTCAACGCGCGTTCGATTCCGCTGCTGGCCGAGGCCAAGGCCATTGTGGGTAACCAGGGTCGCGTGACGGTAATCTAAGCTACCCCGGGTGAGATTGGAGGAAGTGATGGTGCAGGGGACGTTTGTGCAGGCGCTTCGCAAAGAGGCGGCGTTGAGCGGCACCTTTATGAAGGGGCGTTCGCTCATGCTCAACGGTGCCGTGCTGTCGATCGAGGACAGCGGCTCGCGCTTCTCCAAAAACGTGACGATTGAGGGGTCGGTGCGCGGCTCGCGCGGCGACCTGTACAAGACGCACGTGGCGCTCGACATGGACGAGCACGAGGTGATCGACTACGACTGCGACTGCCCTGCCGCCTATCGTTACCCCGGTATGTGCAAGCACGCTATTGCCACGGCTCTGGCGTATTTGGATGCCAGCGGCGCCGAGCCCGTCGAAGGTTTGCGCACGCCGGTCCGCACGTTTACGGCGCAGCCGAAACAGCCCGCGCGCACCGCGTCC
>URZJ01000223.1 GCA_900552395.1 uncultured Collinsella sp.
TTCTACGTGATAGTTTTGCTTAGACAACATACGGGCTACGGCAAGCGCATCGCCCGCAGGCGACCTCGACTACCACAGGGCAGGTGCTCTCGAAGGGCTATGCCTACGAGCAGGCCTATACCGTCTTGCGCGAGATGGTCGACAACGCCGTGCTGGACTTGGTCGATAAGCACGTGGTGTGCGACAGTATCTCGCTGTTTGTGGGCTACGCGAGCGAGCGAGCCGACATACGCCGGCTCGACGCCAGCGGCACGGCGCAATATGTGGACGGATGCGGACACCTGCGCTCAAGCACATCAAGCATCGAACCCGCCGCGACCGCCGGCCCTAAACTCGCTCCCCGTGCGCCCAAGCCCGTCCAGCGCGATGACGAACGACGCCGTCTGGTGCGCGAGGCGCAGGCAATCGATGGCATCTTTGTGGGAGAGCATGGCGGCAAACCGCGTGGCGGCTATGCCGCGCTCTTCGCGCACTCCAACGCTTCGCGAAAGCTGCCCGAGCGCACCAACTCGTTTAAGAAAATCATGAGCTATTTCGATGAGCTCTGGGCGCAGACTGTCGATCCCAAACGACCGGTCAAGCGCATCAACCTGGGATTTGGCAACCTCATGCCCGAGGAATTTGCCACCGTCGATCTGTTCAGCGATATCGAGGCCGACGAGCGTGAACGCGACCTGGCACGCGCCGTGTTGGCCGTGAAAGGCAAGTACGGTAAGAACGCCCTGGTCAAAGGATTGAGCTTTACCGCTGGCGCCACCGCACGCGAACGCAACGACCAGGTCGGAGGGCACCGTGCCTAAACCCAAGCAACCCATGCGCCTGCCCACCGCCTTTGAACGCCTAGCGGACCCCGAGGGAAGACGTCGCTCCGTCGACCCCAAGCTCACCGCCAACGGTGCCGTGCGCGCCGGCCGTGCCGCACAGTTTATGCCCTTCGCCGCCCTCACGGGATACTACGAACTCGTACGTAAGCAGGAGATCACCGCCGAGCCCAAATGCGAGCTCACGGAAGAAAAAGCCCTCGAGCTTTCGAAAAAGCTCGAGGGCCTCAAGCGCGGAGACCTGCTCCGCGTCACCTATTACGATACGTACGGCTATCGCACCCGCACTGGCATTCTCGACGAAGTGCTCCCCGCGTTCAAGCTGCTCAAACTCAGGGATATCGCCATTGGCTTCGACGATATCCAAGACATCGAGCTGCGCGGACGCGCCTAGCGGCGAGAGCGTTTACGCAGGACGAGGGCAATGCCAAGCACTGCGGCAGCTGCAACCAATAGCCCCAAAATCAGCGTGAAGGTCGAGTCGCCGGCATGGGGTAGCAAACCGTCCTTAGCACCCTTCTTAGTGGTCGTCGAAACGGTCGTCGTGGTGCTGCTCGACTGGTCGTTGCCGCCCGTCTGGCTGCCACCGGGCTGCGAAGGATCGGTGGGTTCCGTCGGATCCGGAGTGCCGGGATCAATTGGATTCTCCGAATTCTCCTTGCGCTGGATCCAAACCTGGCAGCCATAGAACGGGTTGGCGGTACCGAGGCACAGACCCTGGTTGGTCACCGCAAAGGTGCGCAGACCATGGTTATACGGATCGTTAAAGCCATTGGTCGTCAGCGTCGTAAAGTTCACGCCGTCCTCGGTCACATACATATCAAAGCCACGCTCAGCATCGCGAAGGTAATACATGCACGTAAGCACGCTCTGCAGCTTCTTGAGGTTCTCCTCGCTCAGCAGCTTATCGAGCGCATCTTGAATATCGCTCGGCAGCTCGGTGCCATAGGCATCCTCGTACTGCTGCTTCAGGCTCTCATAGCTATCGAGCATGTCCTGATACTGATCGGCAAAGGACTTGAAGTACGCGATCTCGCTATCGATTTTCTGAACATAAGCGGCGTCGTCTTCAACGTCCGCGGACATCGTCCCGGCCCGATCGCAAAGATCGCCCGTGGCATCCTCCAGCGCATCGCTCAGATCGCCAAAGCCCTTAGCAACCTCAGTCTTCTCGTCGTCGCCCTCGACGGCCTCGTTTGAATCATCATCCGCAAGCGTGTTCACGGGAACGATGGGGTCGTCAGGCGATTTCTTGTCGAGCAGGTGATCGAGCAGGTCCCTAAGGCGCTGAACCTGAGAGTCCCACTCCTCGGGCGTCATATCGATAATGTCGCCATTGGAGAACTGGCCGATCGGCTCAAGCAGGCTTGCAGTATCAAAGGTACCGATATACAGCTTGCCGTCGAAATTCTGCATGCGCCAAATGTACTGGTTCTCGTTTCGACCAAAGCCCGAAGCCAGGCCGGAAATACCGCCCTCGGGGAACATGTCGGTGGGATCGCCAACAACGAGCTCCATGTTCTCGTTCTTGTCCATGCGATAGATGTTGACCGACTGCTCAAGATTGGCATTCACAAACGAGCAGTCAACGCCGCCCATGCCGCTCTTGCCGCCCTCTTCGGTGTTGGATTTGTTGAACAGGATGCGCTCGAGAGCAATCTCCTCGTCG
>URZJ01000224.1 GCA_900552395.1 uncultured Collinsella sp.
GATGTCGAGGAGCCGAGCGTCGAGGACACGGTCAAGATCCTGACCGCGCTCAAGCCGCGCTACGAGGAGCACCACCATGTGCGCTATACGCAGGGTGCTATCGAGGCCGCCGCGAACCTTTCCAACCGCTACATTCAGGATCGCTTCCTGCCCGATAAGGCCATCGACCTCATTGACGAGGCCGGTGCTCGCGCTCGCATCGCCGCCAACCGCGCGCCCGAGCCGGTGCGCGAGGCCGAGCATCGCATAGAGGAGCTCAAGGCCGCCGCGCAGGAGGCCACCGAGAGCGACGACATGAACAAGGCCGCCGAGATCACCGAGCAGCAGAAGGCTGCCGAGATTGAACTCGCCGAGGCCAAGGCTGCCTGGACCGCCGAGCTCGACGCCAGCCCGCTCACCATCGACGTGAGTCAGATTGCCGACATCGTGTCCGTGACCTCTGGCGTGCCGGTTTCCTCGCTCACCGAGAGCGAGAGCCGTCGCCTGCTGCAGACCGAAAGCGTGCTCAAGACCCGCATTATCGGCCAGGACGAGGCCGTCGAGGCCGTCGCCAAGGCCGTGCGCCGCAGCCGCTCGCCGCTCAAGGACCCGCGTCGTCCCGGCGGCAGCTTTATCTTCCTGGGTCCCACCGGCACGGGCAAGACCGAGCTCGCCAAGACGCTCGCCGAGTATCTCTTTGGCAGCAAAGACGCGCTCATCAGCTTCGACATGTCCGAGTTCGGTAGCGAGTTCGAGGTCTCCAAGCTCATCGGTAGCCCTCCGGGCTACGTCGGTCACGACGAGGGCGGCCAGCTCACCAAGGCCGTTCGTCGCCACCCGTACTCGGTCGTGCTGTTCGACGAGATCGAGAAGGCGCACCCCGATATCTTCAACATCTTGCTGCAGGTGCTGGAGGAGGGCCGCCTGACCGATAGCCAGGGCAAGACGGTCGACTTCCGCAACACCGTGATCATCATGACGTCCAATGTGGGCGCCCGCGAGATTGCGCAGGATGCGAGCGTGGGCTTTGGCACCACCGGCGAGCAGGGTCTCACGTCGAGTGAGATCCGTGGTCGCGCGATGGGCGAGCTCAAGCGCCTGTTCCGCCCCGAGCTGCTCAACCGTATCGACGACATCGTGGTGTTCCAGAAGCTCTCGGGCGAGAATCTCACCAAGATCGCGCACCTGCTGGTGGACGACCTGCGCCAGCGTCTGATTGCCAACGGCATGAACATCAAGCTCACCGATGCGGCCTATGACAAGATCGTGGCCGAGGGCACCGACCTCACCAACGGTGCGCGTCCGCTGCGCCGTGCTATTCAAAAGCTCATCGAGGACCCGCTGTCCGAGGAGCTGCTGGCCGGCGAGTGGGGCGAGGGCGATACCGTCCTGTGCGACGTGGCCGATGGCAAGTTTGTCTTTAGCCACGGCACGGGCGAGATCCCGGCACCGCGTCCGGCGGGCACGCTCGGTGGTGATACCGCCCCGGCGGCACCGCGCACTGGCAACGCCGCGCCCGTGAGCGGCGGCGTGACCTCGGGCCCCGGCGGCATGATGCAAGCCGGTTCCGGCGCGCTGTAAGGCGTGGCGACAATTTGATACGCGCAATCGAGGCGCTCCGGAAAGGGCGCCTCGATTTGTAGAGCTGCGGAAGTTGTGACCGTTACGCTATACGGTCCACCGTTAGCCGATGATGCGAGGGCGCTCGGCGTTTTCGACTGGTTTATGCACGCAAAGTCTGGGAATATACAAGGCGCATGTCTTACTGTCTAACCAGTTGCGCCAAGGAGGCACCATGGATTACAAGATCACCGGCTACGAGCCCGCCCAGCTGTTCCATTTCTTTGAGGAGGTCAGCGCGATCCCCCGTGGGTCTGGCAACGAGAAGGGCATCAGCGATTTCCTGGTTGCGTTTGCCAAGGAGCGCGGCCTCGATGTGTACCAGGACGAGGTCTACAACGTCATCATTCGCAAGCCCGCTTCTGCCGGCGCCGAGAATGCCCCGACTGTGATGCTGCAGGGCCACATCGATATGGTGTGCGACAAGTTGGGCTCTGTTGAGCACGACTTTACGACCGACGGTATCGACCTGGTCGTGAAGGACGGCGTCCTCACCGCTAACGGCACCACCCTGGGCGCCGACAACGGTATTGCTGTCGCTCTGATGCTTACTGTGCTCAACGACGATTCGATTGCTCACCCCGCCCTCGAGTGCGTATTCACCACCGATGAGGAGACTGGCCTGGTCGGCGCCGAGACGCTCGACAAGTCCCAGATTAGCGCCCGCACCATGATTAACCTTGACTCCGAGGAAGAGGGCGTTGCCACCGTCAGCTGCGCTGGCGGCGTCGTTGTTACCTACACCTGCCCCATCGTGCGCGAGCACAAGACCGGCAGCACCCTCACGCTCGACATCTCCGGCCTACTGGGTGGTCATTCCGGCAACGATATCAACCTGGAGCGCGGCAACGGCAACCTCATCATGGCCCGCATCATCGACCGC
>URZJ01000225.1 GCA_900552395.1 uncultured Collinsella sp.
TGGTTCTTCGCCGCCCTTAACGGCAAAGCCTTTTTAGCGCGTTTTCCCTGTTCCAAACTGATGCTTGAAACGCTGGTAGTGACTTACCAGCTGGCCTTCTTAACGCCGGGAAGCTCGCCCTTGAGTGCAAGCTCGCGGAAGCAGACACGGCACAGGCCGAACTTGCGGTACACAGAGTGCGGACGGCCGCAGCGCTGGCAGCGCGTGTACTCACGAGTAGAGAACTTCTGCTTGCGATTGCACTTGACGATCATCGATGTCTTAGCCACTTATATCCTCCTCACATAGAGTATTGTTCGCCCCAAGCGCCGCCCCCTTCTGGGAACGGCGCTCATAGGGCAGGTGAACCTATTTCTTGAACGGGAAACCGAAGGCGTCCAGAAGGGCCTTGGCCTCCTCATCGGTGTTGGCGGTGGTCACGAAAGTGATGTCCATACCACGCTGGTGATCGACGGAGTCGAAGTCGATCTCGGGGAAGATGAGCTGCTCGGTGACGCCCATGGAGAAGTTACCACGACCGTCGAAGCTCTTGGCGGAGATGCCGCGGAAGTCGCGGATACGGGGGATCGCGACGGAGGTCAGACGATCGAAGAACTCCCACATACGGTCGCCACGCAGGGTAACCTTGCAGCCGATCGGCATACCAGCGCGCAGGCGGAAGGTAGCGATGGACTTGCGGGCACGGGTGATCATCGGCTGCTGACCGGTGATGGCGCGCAGGTCGCGCACGGCACCGTCGATGGCCTTGGAATCGGTAGCGGCCTCGCCGACACCCATGTTCACGACGATCTTCTCAAACTTGGGGATCATCATGACGTTCTCGTACTGGAACTTGTCCTGAAGCTGCTGCTTGACCTCGTTGTTGTACTTGGTCTTCAGACGCGGCACATACTTCTCTTCTGCCATTGTTCACTCCTTCTTGGGGTTTTAAGCACGGGGCGTGGCCACGATGGGTTGTCCTCGTGCCTCCTGGCTGCATCCGCGCCGCTCATGGCATTTCGCGGTTTGGACTCGACGCAGCAGGAGCCGACAAAACAATCGGTACTATACGCGCATCGGGAGCGTATTTCCAGAAAAACCTCGTCTGCCTGCACAACTCCACAACTCCCCCGCACATATTGATCCCTAGGGGACGGAGGAAAATGGCAGTTGCGGTGAAATAGGGACTGTTTGATGGCTTAAAAGGCTTAAACAGTCCCTATTCCACCGCAACTCATATATGGGGCGTTATTTTTGGCGCGGGAGGACCAGGTTGAGGATCACAGCAACGAGCGCGGCGACGGCAATGGAGGATCCGCCAAAAACGGTGCCGACCCATGCGGGGAATCCAGCGCCGGCAAGCGCGCCGGCCGTGCGCTCAATGCCCGTGCCAAAGGCGATAGAGAGACCCATGAGCGTGGTATCGCGCTGAGACAGGCCGTGGCGGGCAAACATGACCACACCGTTCATACCGATGGTCGCGAACACGCCAATCGTGGCGCCACCGATGACCGGCTGCGGAATAGACGTGAGCACCGCCGCACACTTGGGCAGCAGGCCCGCGATGAGCAGGATGGCAGCCGCAAGCGTAAAGACCATGCGGTTGACGACCTTGTTCTCGGCGATAATGCCCACATTCTGGCCAAAGGTTGCCGTGGGGACGCCGCCAAAAAAGCCTGACAGCATACCGACCAGGCCGTTGGCGATCAGGCCACCCGAGATCTGGCTATCGGTCGCAGGGGTATCGAGCGCAGCGGACGACACGGCGGCAAACTCACCCATGACCTGTACTGCGTTGACAATGGCGACAACGCCCACAACGGCGCACGCGGCCGGGTCGAACACCAGGCGATGGGCGCCCAGGGCCGGCGGGGCGAACCAGCTGGCGGTCGCGATGGCCGAGAAATCGACCATGCCCAACACCGCAGCAAAAACAAAGCCCGCGCAGATACCAGCCAGGATGCTGCCCAGCCTAAGCGCGCCCTTGCCGTAGTTGCCAGCCATAAAGGTGACGACGAACGTCACAAGTGCGACGGCCCAGTTGGTGACACTGCCAAAATCCGCCGCGCTCTCCCCGCCCGCCATGGAGGCAACTGCCACTGGGCATAGCGACAGGCCAATGACAAAGATGACGGTGCCGAGCACCGGGGCCGGAAAGAGAAAGCTTACGCGCCTAAACAGCAAGCCGAAGAGCACGACGAGCGCGCCGCCGATTACCTGAGCGCCCAGCACGGCCTCAAAACCAAGCTCAAGACCGACTGCCTTGAGCGCCGGCACGAAGGTAAAGCTCGCACCCATCACAATGGGCAGGCCCGAACCGACGACACCTTTTATGGGGAACTGTTGAAGGAAAATGTCGAGCGCCGAGAGGACGAGCGACGCCTGGATGACGGAGGCCTCCTCCTGAGGGGTAAAGCCGCAGACCGACGCAATGATGATGGCGGGCGTGACGATGCCCGCGAACGCCGCCAGCACATGTTGCAATGCATGGGGCAAT
>URZJ01000226.1 GCA_900552395.1 uncultured Collinsella sp.
AATGCTTGAAAGTATAGTGTTTATGCGGATAATCAAAAATCAGATATAAAATTTAGGACAAATACTACTGATTATTTCGTCCCTCGAGCATGCCGTCGAGGGTGCGCCAGGCGAGCTCGGCGCACTTGACGCGGGCGGGCATGTGCGAGATGTCCTGGAGCTGGGCGGCCTCGTCCAAGTCTTCCAGGTCTGCCTCGGAGAGCTGCTCGCCGCGGATCATGGCGAGGAAGAGCCCTGCCAAGCGACGCGCTTCCTCGACCGTTTCGCCGGTGATGAGGTCGGCCATGATGTCGGCGCTGGCCTGGCTGATGGCGCAGCCGTGACCGGTAAACGAGGCCTCCTCGACAACGCCGTTCTCGACGCGCAACTGCAAGGTGAGCTCGTCGCCGCAGCTGGGATTGATGCCTTCGTGCTCAAGCGTGGGAGCGTCCATCTCGTACTTATAGTCGGGGTGCGAGTTGTGCTCCATAAACGTGGTGGAGGTGTACAGATTACCCATTGAACGTGCTCCAAACGTGATGCAGGCCGGCGATGAACTTGTCGATGTCGGCCTTGTCGTTGTAGAAGGCCACGCTGGCGCGGCAGCAGGCGAGGTTCTCGACGCCCAGCCAGGTGAGCAGCGGCTGCGCGCAGTGGTGGCCGGCGCGGATGCAGACGCCGTCCATGTCCATGATGCTCGCGACGTCGTGCGGGTGGATGCCCTTGACGTTAAAGCTCACGACCCCGTGGTGGTTATCCCAGTAGATGGAGCCGAT
Organism: uncultured Collinsella sp.; assembly: GCA_900552395.1. Lineage (GTDB taxonomy): Bacteria > Actinomycetota > Coriobacteriia > Coriobacteriales > Coriobacteriaceae > Collinsella. The sequence continues at coordinate 756 of URZJ01000226.1, forward strand.
GATCTGGACAAAGTCGAGCTGCATGAGCTCGCCCATCAGGTAGTGGACGAGTGCCCGTTCGCGGGCCTGGATGTTTTCGTAGCCAACCGTGTTGACGAGATAGTCGAGGGCGGCGCCTGTGGCGAAGATGCCGGCGGCGTCCTGCGTGCCGGCCTCGAACTTCTCGGGTATGGGCGCCCAGACGGCGTCCTGCTCGGTGACCGAATCGATCATCTCGCCGCCGGTGAGCATGGGCGGCATGGCGTTGAGTAGGTCCATCTTGCCCCACAGCACGCCGATACCCATGGGGCCCATGGCCTTGTGCGCGCTAAAGGCAAAGAAGTCGGCGCCCAGGTCGGCCACGTTGACCGGCATGTGCGGCAGCGACTGCGCGCCGTCGACGACCAGATAGCCGCCATATTTGTGTACGAGCTTGCCGAGGTTCTTGACCGGGTTCTCGACGCCTAGCACGTTGGAGACCTGACCCACGGCCAGAATCTTGGTCTTGGGGCCCACCTTGGACAGAACCTCATCGGTGGTGAGCTGGCCGGTCTTGGTGGGGTAGAGGTAGACGAGCTTGGCACCGGTCTCGCGGCAGACCTGTTGCCACGGGATCAGGTTGGAGTGGTGCTCCATGATGGTGATGACGACCTCGTCGCCGGGCTCCAGCACCGTGGGCGCAAAGCTCTTGGCGACCAGGTTGAGCGACTCGCTCGTGTTGCGGGTGAAGACGACTTCGTTGGCCTGGGCAGCGCCGATGAGGTCGGCAATCTGCTGGCGGACCTTGGCAATGGCATCGGTGGCCTCGACGGACAGCGAGTACAGGCCGCGCAGGGGGTTGGCGTTCATGCGCTGGTAGAAATCGCGCTCGGCGTCGAGCACGCAAGCGGGGCGCTGCGCGGTGGCGGCGCTATCGAGGAAGGCGATCTCGGGATGCTGCTGGAACAGCGGAAACTGGCACTTGTAGGGGTTGGTCTCGATGTCCACGGTGGGCCAGCCGCGCGAAGCCTCGTCGCTGGCGTCGAGTTCCATGGGCTCGGGGGCGGTGCAGGTATCCCATTTATCGTGCTCGGTATCGATCATGCGAGCTCCTCTTCAAAGTTATCAATCAGGTTGTTGCCCAGGCGGACGACGGCGGCGCGGGTGCGCTCATCGGTGGCGGAAAGCGCGGCGTCCTCCAGCTTGGCGCGGATGAACAGATCCTCGGCGGCGTTTTGGTCAAGGCCGCGGCAGGCGAGGTAGAACAGCTGCTCGTCGCGGACATGGCCGATGGTGGCGCCGTGGTTGCCGGCGACGTCGTCCTCGTCGCACAGGATGACGGGGACGGTCTTGTTGTCGACGCCCTTGTTGGCCAAAAGCACCGTCTCGCGCTCGGTGCCGGTTGCGCCCTTGCAGCCGTGCACGAGGTCGATGGTGCCGCGGTAGACCTTCTTGGACGTGCCAGTCAACACGCCGTTGGCGTCGATCTCGCACTCGGTCTTGCGGCCGCGGTGGCGCAGCTCGTAGTTAAAGTCGCGCACCTGCTCTCGGGCGCCCAGGTAGTCAGTATCGATGGTGACCTTGGCGGTATCGCCCAGCAGGTCGCCGGCAAGGCCGGTGGCGCTGGCGCCAGCACCCAGGACGGTATGCTGCACGTTGACGCGCGCGCCCTCGTCCAGGAACAGGCCGGTGTCGTCGAGCGCGATCCAGCTATCGTCGAGCGTCTGCGTGCAGGTCACGCTGACGGTGGCGT
>URZJ01000227.1 GCA_900552395.1 uncultured Collinsella sp.
GTATGTGTCGATCATATAGCTATCGCGCAGCGGATAGATAAGCGTCAGCGCATCTTCCAGCGCCTTGGCACGACCGCCCGGCGTGGTGATGTCACTCGACTCCTGCAGCGAACGGTAGACAAAGTCCATGAGCGGCTCGGCAGCGTCGATGCGCGCCTGAAGCTCCTGTCCACCATGCGCTGTGATGAACTCCATGGGGTCGTTGCCGTCGGGCAGCACCACGCAGCGCAGGTCCATCGAATCCTGCTCGATAAATTGAATCGCGCGACGGGCGGCCTTCTGGCCCGCGGCATCGCCATCGAACATATACACGATACGCTTGGCAAAGCGGGTGAGCGTCTTGACGTGATGCTCCGTGAGCGCGGTGCCCAGCGTGGCGACAACGTTTTTGATCCCCGCCTCCCAGCAGGCGATGCAATCGGTATAGCCCTCCACCACGATGGCCGTATCCTGCGCGACGATAAACTCCTTGGCCCAGTTAAAGCCATAGAGGTTTCGCTTTTTATGGAACACGCTCGTCTCGGCGGTGTTGAGGTACTTGGGTTGGCCGTCACCCATGATGCGCCCGCCAAAGGCAATGTTGTGACCCTGCTCGTCAAAGATGGGGAACATCACGCGGTCGTAGAAGCGGTCGGCAAGCTGCCCGCGCCCGCGGCTCACGGCAACGTTGGCGTCGATCATCTCCTGCGGGGTAAAACCCGCCTGGGACAGGTGCGACACCAGCGCGTTGCGGCCCGGTGCAAAGCCCAGGCAGTAGCGGCGGCAGACGTCGCCACCCATACCACGGCTGGCAAAGTACTCGCGTGGACGGCCGTCCTTACCGCGCATAAGCATGGTGTGGTAGAACTGGGCGGTCTCGGCACACAGATCGTAGATGCGGGCACGCTTGGTACCGCGCTCGCGACGATCTCCGGTGTCATGCAGCTCGATACCCGCACGATCGGCCAAATAGCGGATTGACTCGGGAAAGCTCAGGTTTTCGCGCTTCATGATATAGGTGAAGACGTCGCCGCCTTCGCCGCAGCCAAAGCAGTGCCACACCTGCGTAGCGGGGATAATGTGGAAAGAAGGCGTCTTTTCGCCATGGAAGGGGCAGCAACCCCAAAACTCATGGCCGCGGGGCTTGAGCTCAACCGTTTCCTGCACGATGGCAACTAAGTCGGACGCAGCGCGTACCTGGTCTTTTTCCTCATCGCTAATCACGGATACTCACCCCCTGCTCGCCCAAGTTATGACGAATATCCTCGATATTACCCTCGACGGTCGAGATCAACTCATCCAGCGAAGCGAACACACGCGAGGGACGCAGCCAGCGCGTAAACGCCAGCGAAACGGAAGCGCCGTACAGGTCGCCCGTATAACCAATTAAGTTAGCCTCGAGATGCGATGAAGCGGCATCGTCGGCATACGTCGGCGGCAGGCCGACGTTAACGGCAGCAGGCCATACGGTGTCATCGACGAGCACCAGGCCCTCATACACGCCATCGGCAGGCACCTGAATGCCGTCGGGAACCTGCAGGTTTGCCGTGGGAAAGCCCATGCCAGAGCCCTCGTGACGGCCGCGAATAACACCGCCGCGCAGCATATACGGGCGGCCGAGCAACTCAGCAGCCAGCTCCACATGGCCCTGTCCCAGCTCATGACGGATGCGGGTGGCGCAAATGGCCTCACCGCCCTCGCAAAGCAGATCGTGACCATACACGTCAACGCCGTGCTCGGAACCCCAGACGCGCATCTCGGCAACACCAGAAGCACCGCCACGACCCAGCCTAAAATCGCTGCCAACGCGAATCGAACGAATGTCGACCACGCGTGACAACAGTGTGAGAAAACCGACATGGTCGAGTGCCGCAACCTCAGGCGTAAAGGGAACGGCCACCACTGCATCGACCCCGGTCTGAGCCAAGGCATGTAGACGGTCGGCCGTCGTCATCAATTTTTGAGCGGGCGAAGGACTCACCACAACGTCCGGATCGGGATCGAAAGGGCAGCCCCTTCTGGGATATTCTGCAAACCAATCCCAATAGCCAGACCAACCGCTCCGATAAAGGCTTCTGCACTTGGATTGCTAGCGAGGGCTCCAAAGGCCACTCCGACCGCCAAGCCCTCCGGGAAATTGTGGATGGTAATGGCGGGAAAGAGTAGGGTTGTTTTAGACAACTTCTTCTCCCGCGGCGTATGGATACTCTCAGCCTCATCAATCTCCTTCGTCATATGAAGGTGAGGGACGATGGCATCAATCAAGCGGAGGAAAAATCCTCCAGCTAGGAAACCAATAGCAGCCGGAAACCAAGCCAACCTTCCATAGCTAGCCTCTGCGTACTCAATAGACGGTTGTAAAAGCGACCAAAATGAAGCCGCAATCATAACGCCCGCTGCAAATCCCATCATGATGTCCAGTAATTTGCGACTAATATGCTTGAAGAAAAAGACGATGGCTGACCCGACAATGGT
>URZJ01000228.1 GCA_900552395.1 uncultured Collinsella sp.
CAGGTCCTCGAGCATGACCTCGGCACGACCATCATGCTCAACGGCGACGTAGGCGGCGCCGGGCTTGAGGGAAACTGCCTGGTCGGAGGGAATGGTCCACGGCGTGGTCGTCCAGATGATGAAGTCAACCGGGCCGTCGAAGTTCTCGAGGCCGGCGGGCTTGGAGGTCATCTCAAAGCGCACGAAAATGGAGGGGCTCGTCTCGTCAGAGTACTCGATCTCTGCCTCAGCGAGTGCGGTGTGGCAGTGCTTGCACCAGTGAACCGGCTTGTGGCCGCGATAGATCATGCCCTTATCGAACATGGCCTTAAAGACCTCGATGTCGGCTGCATCGTGCTGGTGGTAGAGCGTCAGGTAGGGGTTGTCCCAATCGCCGAGCACGCCCAGGCGACGGAAGCCCGCCTTCTGCAGCTCAATGTTCTCGACAGCGAACTCGTTGCAGAGCTCGCGGATCTTAGCCGTAGAGGTCTGGTTGAACTTCTCGGTGCCGAGCTTCTCCTCGACCTTATGCTCAATCGGCTGGCCATGGCAGTCCCAACCCGGGACATAGGGAACCTCATAGCCCTGCATCATCCAGTAGCGGTTGATCATGTCCTTGGAGATCTTGTTCATGGCATGGCCGATGTGGATCGGACCGTTGGCGTACGGAGGGCCGTCGTGCAGCACGAACTTCTTGTGACCCTCGTTCTTCTTCAGAACCTGCTCGTAGACCTTGTTGTCCTGCCAGTCCTTGAGTCGCTTGGGCTCGGACTTGGAAAGACCGGCACGCATGGGAAAACCGGTCTTGGGCAGATTCATCGTCTGCTTGTACTCGTTTGCCACGGTACCCCTTTCATGTCATGGGCGCGCACGCCCTCTGGGCACCAAAAAAGCGCCCGTCCCTACAAGCTGGGACGAAGCGCCGCAAACGGGCTGCACGCCCGCAAAAGCTCTTCGCTTAACCACCCAGCTTAGATGCCCTCGCCCGCGTATTCGCGCGCTCGCATCCGTTACTCGGCTGGCCTGTATCGACGACCATCTCGGCGATGTCTACTAAGACGAGCCTGCACGACACATCCGTTGGGACCGCAGCTCCGGGGTGATTTTCATCGGTCGCATGCACGGGATCTCAGCGCTCCCCGCTCTCTGTAGCATGCGGACGGCCGACTACTCGTCCCCATCAACGCTTATGCGCTGTATGGTAGCACGGTCAACGCCGGCAAAAAACCCTCAACACTGGTTTTATACGTTCGAAATTTCTCGCTATTACAGCCCTTCTCTAGGAGCAAAATACCTGAAAGCACTTTATCGAACGAAAGAAGGTTGCTATGCGCACGATTGGAATGAGCGACTATACCGTCGGCGAGGTTTGCTTTGACGAGCTGCCCGGCGCCCTGGCCGAGTACGGAGCAAAGAAAGTCGCCATCATTGGCGGCAAGCGAGCCCTGGCTGCGGCGCTGCCGGGAATCGAGGCGGCACTTGAAGGTACCGATGTCGAGATCCTGGAGACGCGCGTCTATGGCACCAACAGTACGCGTGCCAATATCGCCAAGGTCGTAAACTCCCCCGCCTGCCAGGAAGCCGACGTGCTCATTGCCTGTGGCGGCGGCAAGGCGCTCGATACCGTCAAGACGGCGGCCATCGAGCTCAAGAAGATCGTCTTTACGGTGCCGACGATTTGTTCTAACTGCTCCGCCGCGACCGCCATTGCCGTCGTGTACAACGACGACGGCTCGCTCGAGGGCTATTCGTATCCCAACCGCCCGGCGCACATCTTCATCAACCCCAAGATCATCGCCGAGGCACCGGCGGAATACTTCTGGGCCGGCGTGGGTGATGCCCTGTCCAAGCAGCCCGAGGTCGAGTACGCCACGAGCGCCGGCAACCTGGAGCACACGGCCGGCCTTGGCCTGGCGCTTGCCCACACCTGCTCCGAGCCGCTGTTTACCTATGGCGTCCAGGGTCTTGAGGATGTGCACCAGAATCTGTCGAGCGAGGCCGTCAAGCAGATCGCGCTCGACATCGTGGTCAACACGGGCTACGTCTCCAACCTGACCAACCAAAACGATTACTACTACAACTCGAGCGTGGCGCATGCGTTCTACAACGCCACGTGCAGCATTCCGCGCGAAGGCTCCTACCTGCACGGCGAGGTCGTGAGCCTGGGCGTGCTCGTGCTGTTTGCCTATACGGGCGATACCGAGAACCTTGAGCGCTATGCCGCCTTTAACAAGCAGATGGGTCTACCCGTAACGCTTGAGCAGATCGGACTTTCCGAGGCCGACATCCCGGCGCTGTGTGAGTATGCGCACGCCACCAACGAGTGGAAGCAGGGCAACCCTGAGCCCTTCACCGACGAAAAGTTCGCCGCCGCTATCAAGGCCGCCAACGTCTACGGCCACACGCTCTAGGACTGGCCC
>URZJ01000229.1 GCA_900552395.1 uncultured Collinsella sp.
AACAGCGGAGAGCGTGCGCCGGCGCCCCGGGGAATACCGCCCGCGCCCAAATCCTCACGGGCTACTGGGCTATCGGGCAAGTTTTCGATTTCGTTGGCAGCGTATTGGGCCATGGAACATCCTCACACTCAATCTGGGCGTGGTGTCCGCACGCGTATGGCTGCGTGCCGCCTCATGGTCAAATAAAAACGGGACGCGCCGGACCCCCGGCACGCCCCGCTACTGTAGCAACAACCAACGTCACACCGCAATCCAGCCCACTAAAGTACCGGCAGAGTAAACCTCGATGCTCCGGCAATATCAGCGAAAACGACCCCAAGCGAGCAAGGTGACGTGAAATGAAAGGGCGCTGACCTTCTGGTCGCGCCCTTGAAATTGAACGTCAGATTGCCGCTTGGGGCCGTTTGCAGCGTCGAGCCGTAGCGCGGTTTGGTAAAACCGCGTAACTAAATAAGCTTCGTGCTTTCAAGCTTTTCGATGATCCAGTCGTTGGCTTTGATGACCGGGCGGCGGAAGACGACGCCAAGGGCCAGCGACGGAATCAGGTAGCTCGCCAGAATGCCCAGCTCAATCCAGTACTCCATATGGTAGGCACCGGCCATGGCAGCGTGCATGGCGTTGATGCCATGAGTGAACGGCAGGAACGGATAGATTGCCTGGAACACGGGGCCGGTCATCTCGATGGGGAACGTGCCGCCCGAACCGCCGACCTGCATGACCAGCAGCACGACAGCGAGCGCCTTGCCGATATCGCCAAACGAAACCGTAAGCGTATAGACGACCCAGCCCGCCAGCACAAACTGCAGCGGGTTGTCGCACTGAATGCCAAAGAACAGAATGTCGCCCGCGCACACGAGCGTTGCCTGCAGCAGGGCCAAACCGCCAAAGAACAGGTAACGGCCCAGATAGATCTCGTGCAGGCGTACGGGGACGAGCTCGTTGATAAGCTCATCGTCAACCGAGACCTTCATCATGGCCGCCAGTACAATCGAGCCGACCCACAGCGACAGAATCGTGTAGAACGGTGCCATGGCCGAACCGTAGTTGCGGATCGGATAGACCGGTTTGCGGTCAAGCGCGACGGGGCCGGAAAGCGACACGGCCAGACCCTCGGGATCGTTGCCGATCATCGTCTTGATCGTGGCCAGATCGTCCGACATAAGAGCACCGTCGAGCTCGTCCTTGAAAGCGCTAATCTTGTCCGACGCCTCACCCAGTTGGTCAGAAGCCTTGTTGACGAGCTTTGCGGCTTTGGACAGACCCTTCGCGAGCGAACCAGAGGCGTCGGTCAGACCGCTCACGGCGCTATCCAAGTCGCCCGAGATACCGTTCAGGGAATCCAGAACGCCCGAAATGGTCTTCTTGAGCTCCTTGGCCTTAACCGAGAACGTGGAATCATAGTCGGACTTGGCTCCCGAGATACCCGCCTTGGCATCGGCGATTGCCTGGTCGACCTCGGCACGCGAGTTGTTGACCTCCGCCATGCCGTCCGAAAGGGACTTTGCGGTCGCCGTCAGGTCCTTCGCATTGTTGCGGTACTCAACGGCGATTCTGCCCAGCGACGTCGCAGCGGACTCGAGACCGTCTTTGAGCTTGTCATCACTCACCTGGTCGGCAAGGTTGCGGAGCTGATCGGCCATCGCATCGATATCGTCAGCACGCGTATTGAGCGCCGCTGCGGCTTCGTTGAGCTGAGACACCGTAAGGTAAACATGCTGATTCGCGGCATCGAATGCCTTCGCAAGCTCGGCGGACACGTTGTCGAACGAGCCCGCGCTTCCGTCAATCGCCGCGTCAACGGCATCGTTGGCGGCCTTGAGCGCTTCCTTGGAATCATTGATGCCGCTCTTGGCGTGCTCCATCAGCTGCTTCGTCGACTCATCAACGGTGCCCGTCTGCTTGAGCATGCCGCCCGCCGATGTCAGTGAATCGGACGTGGAGCTCAAAATGCCCGCGAGCGACGTCGCACTCGCCTGAACGTCCTGCAGGTCCTCGACCGAATCGCCCAGCGTCGAGGACAGATTGGCGATAAAGTTGCTCACCTGGTCGGTACTCATATAGTCGAGCAGGCTGGACACGGTCTTAAGGCCGATGGTCGTGATGGTCTTGGTAAAGGTCTCGTTGACCTGACTCTGGACGGCGCTCGAGCCCTTTTCAGTCACGATCTGTGCGATGGCGTTAGCCTTCTGGTTCTCGTAGAACTCGATATCGGCGTGCTTCACCTCGGTCGAGAAAAGCGTCATCATGTCGGCGCTAAACGTTTTAGGGATAACGACGGCAGCGTAGTACGCGCCCGACTTGACGCCATCGATGGCCTTATCGCGATCGTTGAGGACGACCCAGTCGAAGTTCTCATTGCCGCGCAGAGTGGCGG
>URZJ01000230.1 GCA_900552395.1 uncultured Collinsella sp.
GCTCTGCCGCAATCGCGGGCAACGCCGTGCCGACGGTAAAACCAATGTCGGCTGGGTCGTCTTTCTGATCATTGCGTACCTGCTGAGTGTCAGCTACCTTGTTTTCTTTGTCCTGTTGATGATCAGTGCTTTTACCGGGGAATCCGTCACGGTGGGTTGATCACTGCTGGCAGACGGTCGCGCAAAGTGCGTTTGCTCGGCGTTTGGATAACTGCATTGGCCGTTTACCGCAACCTTAGCTCTCAGCTAATGAATTCAAGTTCAATCCTTCCTACGATGTGCTGTGTGCCGGCACGGTAGCCGGATCGTAGGAAGGATGAATAATGGCAAAAGAGGGAAAGAAGCCGATCGGCAAGATTGTCCTAGGCATCATCGTGGTGCTGGTTATTGTCGGTGCCGTGGGCTCTATGGGCGGCAACTCAACCGATTCGTCTGCGAGCGATTCGGCAAAACCTGCCGAGACGGCACAGCAGGCTGAGGAGCAAAAAGAACCGCAAGAACCGTATACCATTGCTGACGAGGCTGAAGACACTTCCAATCAGTTTACCTATAAGATCACGGGCACGCTGACCAATAACACGGACAAGGAAAAGAGCTACATTCAGATTGAATATGTTCTGTATGATGCCGATGGCAACCAGGTTGGAACGGCTCTTGCAAACACCAATCATCTGAAGGCGGGCGGCTCCTGGAAGTTCGAGGCGCTGGGTACGGTGTCTCCCGACCAGGTTGCTAGCTGGGAGCGTTCGGACGTAAGCGGTTTCTAGCATGTTGCATGCACTGGGGGAGGTGAGGTCGTATGCCCGATAAAAAGCTGACCGACGAGTTACTCAATGAGCTTCTCGACGCGCCAAACATCGATGGCTATATCAAGGAGCACGACTTTGCCACCCCGTCGCTTTCGGACTACCTGAAGCAACTGCTGCAGGAAAAGGGCTTGGAGCGCTCGCGCGTGGTTCGTATGGCCGATCTCAATGAGACCTTTGGCTATCAGATCTTTACCGGCGCGCGTCATCCGAGCCGCAATAAGGTGCTGCAGATTGCCTTTGCGATGGCGCTGACGCTCAAAGAGGCCAACCGTGCACTGACGGCTGCCGGGGTAAGCGTCCTTAACTGCAAGGATCGCCGTGATGCGATTATCATCTTTTGCATCGATCGCGGGTGCAGCCTCCAAAAGGTCAACGAGGAGCTGTATCGCTTTGGCGAGGAGACGGTGAGTTAGCGGCTGATATCTGAGCCGGCGGAGCTGCCGAACAACGATGCAAACGAACGGGGCGCGGATGCCATGGGGTGTCTGCGCCCTGCGCTATGATGGAGGCTATGGATACTCAGACCCCAACATATTCCGATGACGAGCTGACCGCAGCGCTTGCCGAACATCTGGCGTCGCTCGATCGCGACGACAGCTATCGCGTGGAGCGTGTACTTAAGCGCTCGTCCGTTGAAACAACCGAGCTCGTGTACTTTGAAGGAACCGGTGGTGGTTCGCTCGGCCCCTTTGTCCGTAAACGCATCGATGCCTCGGCTCAAATCGGCGGGGCATACGAGCGTCTGTTTGCCGCTCAGCGGGCAGGCAGGCGTTTTGAGCACCTGCCCAGAATCGTCGATTGTCGTCGTGTGGGCGACGAGCTCAACGTGGTTATGGAATACATCGAAGGGGAGACGCTCGGGGTGCTGGTGGACCGTCTGGGAGCCACCCCCGATTATGCGCGTGAATTGTATCCTGCCCTATGCGATGCCGTGGGCGAGCTCCACGCCGGTTTTGCAATGGCGGGGGAGACGTCGGCGCCGGTGATCCATCGCGACCTCAAACCGTCGAATATCATCGTGACGGGTGCGAACTGTACGCTCGATGAGGGCCTGACGTTTTCGTCGCTGGTGATTATCGACTTGGGGATCGCGCGCGTATGGCGCGATGGCGCCGATGCCGACACCGTCAAGTTTGGGACACGGCCCTATGCGCCGCCCGAGCAGTATGGGTTTGGGCAGACGAGCGTGCGAAGCGACGTCTACGCACTTGGCGCCCTGTTGTTCTTCTGCTTGACGGGAGTCGACCCTAAACCAGGGCTCGACATGAGCGAGCAATGCGAGGCGCGCGGCATTCCCACTCCACTTGCCGATGCCGTCTGCATGTCGATGGCGCTCGACCCGGCCAAGCGTTTTGCGAGCGCGGAAGCGTTGGGACGGGCGACGCGCGCGGCATACGATCTAAGTCGCCCCGTGCGGCCTCCTGCGCCTGTGCTTGTCCGTGCTCCGGCCTCGGAGACGGCGTTGACGTCCCAAGGGTTCCAGAACCCCGCAGGGCTTTCTAGGCCTGCCGCCTCCGCT
>URZJ01000231.1 GCA_900552395.1 uncultured Collinsella sp.
CGCTCTTTACCTCGAGCTCTCTCAGGGCTACGTCACCCGCATGGCTCTCAACGACAAGAACGAGATCATCGCATTCGAGTTCCTGAACCTCGGCAAGTTCACCGACGCCGTCAAGGCCGGCAAGACCCCCGAGGAGGCCATCGCTGGCGCTATGGGCCACTATGGTCAGTGGGAGAACGCTGCCAAGTACATCGACCCGCGCACCGACGAGGAGACTCACTCCGTCGCCAGCGTGTTCCCGGTTCACGAGTAGAAAGGGAGGGAAATAACTATGACTGTTACGTTCGAAGGTTACGAGCGCCGCGCTGACAAGATCAACAAGTGCCTCGCCGACAACGGCATCGCCTCCCTCGAGGAAGCTCTGCAGATCTGCACCGACAAGGGCTTCAACCCGCGTGAGATCGTCAACAACACCCAGTCCATCGCCTTCCAGAACGCCGAGTGGGCCTACACCCTCGGTTGCGCTCTCGCTGTCAAGCGTGGCGCCAAGTCCGCTTCTGAGGCTGCCGCCATCATCGGCGAGGGCATCCAGGCCTTCACCGTTCCCGGCTCCGTCGCGGAGGACCGCAAGGTCGGTCTGGGCCACGGCAACCTGGGCGCTATGCTGCTCTCCGACGACACCGAGTGCTTCGCCTTCCTGGCCGGCCACGAGTCCTTCGCTGCCGCTGAGGGCGCTATCGGCCTGGCTCTGAACGCCAACAAGGCTCGTAAGAAGCCGCTGCGCGTCATCCTCAACGGTCTGGGCAAGGACGCCGCCCAGATCATCGCCCGCATCAACGGCTTCACCTACGTGAAGACCCAGTTCGACTACTACACGGGCGAGCTCAAAGTCGTCGAGACCATCCCCTACTCCGATGGTCCCCGCGCTGCCGTTAACTGCTACGGCTCCGACGACGTCCGCGAGGGCGTTGCCATCATGTGGCACGAGAACGTCGACATCTCGATCACCGGTAACTCCACCAACCCCACGCGCTTCCAGCACCCCGTCGCTGGCACCTACAAGAAGGAGCGCATCGAGGCTGGCAAGAAGTACTTCTCCGTCGCTTCTGGTGGCGGCACCGGCCGTACCCTGCACCCGGACAACATGGGCGCCGGCCCTGCCTCTTACGGCATGACCGACACCATGGGCCGTATGCACTCCGACGCCCAGTTCGCCGGTTCTTCCTCCGTGCCTGCGCACGTCGACATGATGGGTCTCATCGGCATGGGCAACAACCCCATGGTCGGTGCCACCGTCGCCTGCGCTGTCGCCGTCGAGGAGGCCCTCAAGGCCTAATCGCGCCCGCGCGATGCTCATATAGTTGAGCTTTGGAGCCGCTACCTTTCGAGGTAGCGGCTCTTTTTGTTTACGCTGTCGCAGGGTAGCTAATGCCGATATACCAGTTGGGGCGAAATACGAGATGAGACGAGATGGAACGTCAAAGTGTCCATGACACCCACCTGCCATAATTGCCCTTTACCGATTTGCCGAGTCTTTGCGGCCCCATTGCCGATCACCCGTGCGACAATGCACCGGACGAGAAAGGAATCCGATGGAATCGACTGATGTACTGGTAATTGGATCTGGCATTGCGGGCCTTTGCGCCGCCATCGAAGCGGCGCGCACGGGTGCAACCGTCGCTGTGGCAAGCGCCGGCAAGACTATGAGTGGATCGAGCTTCTTCCCCGGAACCTGGGGCCTGGGGCTTATCGGACCCGTTAACGAAGACGACGAACAAGACCTCATCGATACCATCCAGACCGTTGGTGGCGGCGTCGCCGACCCCGAGCTTGTCCAGACGTTTGTCCACGGCATTCCCCAGGCAATTGAATGGCTCGAGCAAGACCTGGGCGTTGAGCTCCAGCGTCCGCAAAGCGCCGAGAGCGCTCAGCAAAAGCAATTTATCCCCTGCTTTGACCATAAGACACGCAAATGGCGCGGCCTCACCCGCAAGCCCCTTGAGGACGCTCTGACGACCCGGATCGAGTCGCTCGGCATTCGCCTGCTCCCCCGCCATGAGCTTATCGACCTTGTTGAGGACACGAACGGCAGAATAACCGGAACCATGCTCTACGACCTCACCGAAAATCGAATCGTGCCCTTTGCTGCCAAGGCCACGATCATCGCAACCGGTGGCACAGGCGGCCTGTTCGAGCGCAGCCTTACGTCGGCTGATGTGCTCAGCTCCTCGCAGGCCATCGCGCTGGCGCACGGCGCAACACTTACTAATATAGAGTTCATGCAGATGATGCCCGGCTTCATCGAGCCCAAGCGCAACCTGGTCTTCAACGAGAA
>URZJ01000232.1 GCA_900552395.1 uncultured Collinsella sp.
GGCGAGGTTCCGGTCTTTTTGATTTCGCTCAAGGCGGGCGGCGTGGGCCTTAACCTGACGGCGGCCGACGTGGTCATCCACTACGACCCGTGGTGGAACGTGGCAGCGCAGGACCAGGCGACCGACCGCGCGCACCGTATTGGCCAGCAACATACCGTGACCGTGTACAAGCTCATCGCCAAGGACACGATCGAGGAGCGCATTATGCAGATGCAGGAGTCCAAGCGCGACCTGGTCAACAGCGTGCTCGGCGGCGACGGCATCTCGTCGGCGCTGTTTACCCGCGAAGATGTTCTGGCGCTGCTGGGCGGCGACGGGCGCTAACCCGCTCGGGTGGGGCCGCCAGGGCGGATAGCGCACGCTGCCCCATCGTCCCCGCCCGTTATGTGTTCATTTGCAATGCCGTGGATGGTTTGTCTGCCTTTGGGCATAAGAACCATCAAGAACATTGGCACGTCAGCAAAGGAGAACATCATGGCGAAATTCTTTAAGGACCCCGACGGTAAGCTCATTGCCGCCCTTGGCAACGACGTTGCAACCCCTGCCGGTTGCACGGAACTGACCGCAAACACTGAGGACGCGGCGCACGAGAAGCACGTGCCTGTTGTCGAGACCGAGCGCGACGGTCACGTGATTCGCGCACGCGTTGGCTCGGTCGAGCACCCCAGCCTGCCCGAGCACTATATTGAGTGGATCGCCCTTGAGGCCGAGGGCCGCTTAGAGGTCCATTACCTTGAGCCCGGCATGAAGCCCGCGACGTTTTTTGCCGGCGGTTCCAAGACCGGTACCGTCTATGCCTACTGCAACCTGCACGGGCTGTGGTCCGCGACGTTCTAGGAGCGCGCCCCCGCTCGGGGTATCATAGCTAGCATATGCACATGCGAGCGCCGACTGCATCATGCGGCCGGCGCTTTTACTACGATTTCGATGGTTTACGACGGAAAGGGCTGAGCCATGAAGCTCGCGCTTGCACAGATCGATATGCGCCTGGGTGATATTGAGGGCATTTGCGGCCGCATCGAGGACCAGGCTCGTCTGGCCCACGAGCGCGGGGCGCGCGTGCTGTGCGTTCCGGCTCCGCTCTTTATGGGCGCCATGCCCGGTGGCCTGGTGGGCGCTGCCGACTTTGAGCACGACGTGCTTGCCGGCTTGACTGGTGTCGCCGAGCGCATCCAGGAGCTTGACATGATCTGCATCGTGCCCGCGGCGGTTTCGTTTGAGGGTCAGCCGCTGCTCGACTACATGATGCTCAAGGACGGTCATGTGGTGCCGGCGCGTTCGAGCATTGCCCTGCAGCGTGGCGAGAACAACGACACGCGTTGGGCGCCGCCGGTGTTCGACGTGGACGGCGTGCGCATCGCCGTGATTTTTGACTTGGACCGCGAACTCGAGATGTTGCCGACCGGTGTTGACCTCATTGCGTATTTCCAATTCAATGCGTTTGACATGACCGACCGCGAGACTGCCGCCATTGCCGCCGTTCGCAGCGGCGCCTACCGCAAGATCGCATCCAAGCGCAGCGTGTGGTTTGCCTGTATGGCGCCGGTCGGTGCCTATGACGAGTCGGTGTATACCGGCGGTTCGTTTGTGCTCGACGACTGCGGTCGCGTGGTGGCCCAAGCGCCGTGTTTTGAGGAGAGCCTGCTGGTTCAGGAGATTCAGCGCGGCGTGATGCTCGATGCCCTGGAAGATCACGAACTGACCGAGTTCCGTTCCGAGGAGTGGCTGTGGCAGGCACTGGTGCTCGCCGTGCGCGACAACGCCCGGGCCCACGGTGCGTCGCGCGCCGTGGTGGCACTCGAGGGCGACTTGCCGTCGTCCCTGCTGGCGGCGCTGGCCGTCGACGCTCTGGGCCCGCGTAATGTGATTGGCCTGGTGCTGGGGCGCAACCGTATCTTTACGCCGGCGCAGGAAGAGGCCGAGGCTGCCCGCTGTGCCGCCGTCCGCGCCATCGCCGAGCGTCTGCACATTCGCACCGTCGAGCGCGATGCACCGGATGCGGCGCGTGTGCTCGATCGCGACGTGTCGGCGGGCGATGCAGAGCGCCTGCGCTCGCGCACGCTGGGCCTCATGCTGGAGGACACGGCGCTCGAGCTGGGTGCGATGGCGCTGAGCCCGCTGTCCAAAACCGAGTACGCGCTGGCGGCGCCGGCGCTTTGCGGCGGCTACCAGGGCGATTACGCGCCCTTTGGCGATGTGTACCTGTCGACGCTTGAGTTTGTGGCGCGTGTGCGCAATCGCACGTCTGCCGTGGTACCCCAAGAGCTCG
>URZJ01000233.1 GCA_900552395.1 uncultured Collinsella sp.
GGGGAGCTCGCACGAATCCAAGAGCTAAGCCAGCGTAACGCCGGCGGTCCCGACAGCAGCCAGGCCACACGCCGTCGCCGCGAGCGCGATCGCGAGCCCGGCCCCATCCACCGCATGGTCAATGCCTGGTGGAACCGCCTGCTCGGAGCCGTCTACGGCGGCGGCTTCTCCACGCAAGAAGCCGAGTACGAAGATCACGCCACCCGTCGCGACTACCTTTGGAATACCCTGGGCACCGCCGTGTGGGGCATGGTGTTTCCGTTGCTCACCATCGTGTCCACACAGCTCGTGGGCGCCGAGGAGGCTGGCAAATTCTCCATCGCCTTTGTCACCGGCACGCTCATCATGATCGCGTGCAACTACGGCGTGCGCAATTTCCAGGTCTCGGACATCGACGAAAAGACGTCCTTTGCCTCTTACCAGCTCAACCGCTGGATCTGCGGAGCGCTCGCGCTGGCATGCGGCCTGGTATACAGCAGCGCCCGCGGCTACGATGCGCAGATGGCCACAATCGGCCTGGGCGTCTACCTGTATAAGGTGATCGTCGGCATTGCCGACGTGTACGAGGGCCGCCTGCAGCAGGCCGACAAACTCTACCTGGCCGGCATGAGCCAAACGCTACGATCCGTCGGCGTCATCGCGGTCTTTAGCGTGGCACTGTTCCTCACGCGCAGCATGCCCATCGCCGCCATGGCCATGGGTGTCACCGCCATCGCCTCGCTCGTGCTGGTCACCGCCCCGCTCGCCCTGCTCGAAACCGAAAAATCGCGCCGCGTGAGCCTGCGCGAGGTCGGTCACCTGTTTATCCAGTGCGCCCCGCTTTTTGGCGCGCTGTTCCTGTTCAACCTTATCGAGAGCATGCCCAAGTTCGTGATGGAAGGCACGCTGGCCTACAAGTATCAGCTGTACTTTAATGCCCTGTTCTTTCCAGCGCAGGCCATTTTGTTGAGCATCGGATTTGTCTATAAACCGCAGCTTCTGCGTCTGTCGAGCATTTGGGCTAATCCTCGCAAGCGTCGTCGCTTTGACCTGATTATTGTTGCCGTTATGGCACTGATCGTGGTCATCACCAGCGTGTGCGCCGCATTTATGGCAGGTCCCGGTATTCCCCTCATGAGCTTCATGTACGGCCTCAATTTTGAGCGCTACCGCACGCTGGCACTGCTGATGGTTGTCGCCGGCGGCGTCACCGCGGCCATCGACTTTCTCTACGCCATCATCACGGTGCTGCGCCATGCCGGCGACGTCACCAAAATCTACCTGATCTGCTTCGCCGTAAGCGTAGTGCTGCCGGTGATCCTGATCAACCTGCTGGGTCTGATGGGCGCCGTGGTGAGCTACCTAGCCATCATGGCCCTACTCCTGGTGCTGCTGATTATCGAATACGCCCACATCCGCCAACGCATCGAGCGCGACCGCAACCCGTACGGCGCCTAATTGGCGCAATGGGGGGTCTCGTTGCGGACGATTTGCGACACGCAAAACTAAGTGAGTAGACTTTTGCCGAATCCCTGACCACACCGGCAAAACACAAGTCAGTGACCTGCGGTTTTGTTGAGGCAAATTTGCCGGCTGCTCGGCATTTCCAAAACAGTCTACTCACTTAGCCAGCGGGCAGCCAAAAAAGAACCGTCGCAACGTCGTTTGACTCCGTTGCGACGGTTTTTCGAGCATTTTCGCACTGCCGAGGACGCAGACGTTCCTCATTTCTCGCGCTTACCGAGCAAGAAGGCGCTATTCTCCGAAAGTAGTCAAAAAAGCTCCGTCCCAAATTAGCTACCCTTTGCACCGATTATTCGCCTGGGTTGATATTCGCGTAGAACTCCGCGCCATCATCCAGGCGCAGGATCCCGACGCGGCCGAACTCGGAGCCGGTGGCGGCGGCGCAGTCGATATCGATACGATCGGGCACGCCGGCGGTATCCTCGCCACCCAGGCGCACAATCTGCCCGCGGCCCGACTCCTCATCAAGCCCCGCCAGGCCGCCAACCTCGCAATAGCGCCCAAGCGACACCGTGGGCGTGTGGCCGCTCACCACGACCGGACCCTCGCCCTCGGCAGAAAGCAGTCCCGTCGGCGCATCCCAATAGCCGTGACGAATCCACAGCAGGTCATCGGACGACTGCACCGCGAGCATCTGCTGCAGCAGCTCGCGATCGGCACCCACCGCTCCGACGCCATCGGCACAATCGACGCCATGCTCAAGTAAAAACGCGCGCGCCGCCTTCATCTCGATTCCAGCATGTACCAGCAGATACGGGCGC
>URZJ01000234.1 GCA_900552395.1 uncultured Collinsella sp.
AAACGGCTTGGTCAGGTAATCGTCAGCACCGGCGTCAAGCCCTGCCACCTTGTCCATCACGGCATCGCGCGCGGTGACCATGATCACCGGCACATCCTTGTGCTTGCGTACGCGCCGCAGCACCTCCATGCCGTTGAGCTGCGGCAACAGTACATCGAGCAGAATCAGATCGTAGTCGCGCTCCAGCGCCAGGTCAACGGCGGTGCGTCCGTCGGCGGCGTGCTCCACCTGGTAGCCCTCGTGCTCCAGCTCGAGTGTCACAAAGCGGGCGATTTTCTCCTCGTCCTCTACGATCAGGATTCGTGCCATACGTGCCCCCGTCTGCGATTACTTGTCGTCGTTCAGATTTTGCTTGATGTCGTCCGCGGCATTGGCAGCGCTGTCCATCAGGTTGTTGATGCTGCCGGGCACGTCGCCGTCGCTATCGATGCGGTAGCGCATGCCAAAGAACAGGCCAAGCAGCATCAGCCAAATCGTGGCGCCCCAGGCAAACAGCGCGACGATGGGAATCAGGATGGGAATGTTGAGGATGATCGCATCGCGGCGCGTGGCGATAAACTTGGTGTCCAGGCTCAGGCGGAAGAGCTTTTTGAGGTACTCCCACACGCTGTCCATCTTCTTGGAGAAGTCGGTCTTTTCGCTCGACTTTTCGTAGGCTGCCTGCGCGGCGACCATCTCGGCCGAGGGCTCGTCGGCCGGCGCGGACTCGGTGGCGGCGTGCGCCGACGTGGTCTGGGTCTTGCCCTGCGACTCGAGCCAAATGATGGCGTCCAAAACGTTGCCGTCGGCGGCGTCGAGCGCGGCCTTGGCGTCGGTGTAACTCACGTTGCACTTGGTGCGGATGGTTTCAACTTTTTCGAGGTCGTCCATGACCTGTCCTTTCGTTCGATGGGCGCGACGCCGGGCGATCTGCCCGGGCGCGAGCGTTGCGTTCGGCGGCCTGCGTTGCGCGGCGCCGCCCCGCCCTTGGTCGAACTCTATAGTGCAGGTTATAGATTAAGCGATTCTTGAGCCAAGATTAATGTTGGATGAGTTTTTGGGTGGCAGTGGGAAAAGTATTAGACCTCGATAGCGGGAGATGGGGTGCCGGTACAAAACGGCGTCAAGGGTTGGTCGAGTAGGCGGTTTCTCCATTGATGTCTGCACGGCATGTGACACTTACTCTGTCGCTTCGTTCTGCCACGGCGGCATGCATCTGAACAACGACCCTCTAAGGAGTTCGATATCGATGAGTGACAACGCAAAGCGTCTCGCAAAGAAGTGCGTTAAGGACGCAGGGCCGTGTCTTGTGCTGTGCGCGGCCGGCGTAGCGGTTGCGCTGCTGGCTGTTCTGGGGCCATTTGACGTGCTCCGAAGTGCCAGCTCTCTGCACGTTTGCATGGCCCTTGCCGGTGCCATGATGACCGGCGGCGTGCTCGATCTGGTTTTTTGGGTGCTTGACCCGTTTGGATGGAAGAACGAGGGGTAAGCCCTAAGGGATGGAAGGGCTGGAACGGTTAGCTTAGTAATCGTGCAGAATGCGGGCTAGCGACTTGCAGGGAAGTGGTGATCCGATGACGGTCTATGTGACGGGCGACATTCACGGTGGGCTCGACATGCAAAAGCTGCGCGACTGGGAGCTTGGGGATAGTCTGACGAGTGACGACTATCTCATCGTCGCCGGCGACTTTGGCTTTCCCTGGGATTTCTCTGCCGAGGAGTGCGCTGATATTGCTTGGCTGGAATCGCGTCCCTATACCGTGTTGTTCGTCGACGGCAACCACGAGCGTTTCGATCACTGGGCGGAGCGCCCCATGGAGTTGTGGCACGGTGGGCTGACGCAGCGCCTGTCGGATGCCTCGCCCATACGGCGACTGACGCGTGGCGAGGTTTTTGAGCTCGACGGCTCAACGATCTTTACCATGGGCGGCGCCACGAGCGTGGACAAGGAATACCGCATTCCGTATTCCAGCTGGTGGCCGCAGGAGCTGCCGGACGAGCGCAACTTTGAGGAGGCGCGGGCAAAGCTCGACAGCGTGGGCTGGACGGTCGACTACGTGATCACCCACACCTGCTCTACGCGCATGCTTTCGTCCACGCTTTATCCAGCGCCCGGCTGGAATTGCCCCGCCGTCGATCGGCTTACGGCATTTTTCGATGAGCTGGAAGACCGCTTGGACTACAAGCGCTGGTACTACGGGCATTTTCATCGGGATACCAACCCGGCCGAGCGTCACACCGTGC
>URZJ01000235.1 GCA_900552395.1 uncultured Collinsella sp.
CTGTGAGGATGTCTGGACGATGGATCCGCCGAGTGTTTCCCACGCAAAAGCGGGAGCGACCGTGATCGCAAACTGCTCTGCAAGCGACGAGACGACCGGAAAGGCCGGATACCGTGAGATGCTGATCGCAGGACAGTCTGCCCGCCTTGTCTGCGCGTATATTTACGCGAACGCAGGGGAGGGCGAGTCCACCCAGGATCTTGTATTCGGAGGACATGACATTATCGCAGAAAACGGAAATATCCGAGCGCTTCAAAAACGGAATGATCACGGCGGATATCGACCTTGTCAGACTGAAAAACGAGAGAAGAAGAATGACGACCTGCCAGCCGGGAACTGAGGCGGATGGATATGATTATATGGACTTTACCCTGGAACGGACAGACCTCACGTTAAATCGCTATATCGATCCGGCTCCGTTCGTTCCGTCGGATGAGCGGGAGAGAACAGCACGGTGCGAGGAGATCCTGACGATCCAGGCGATGGGCTTAAAGAAACGTCTTGCCCATACCGGCGCGAAGAGTGCGGTGGTCGGAATTTCCGGCGGACTTGACTCTACACTCGCTCTTCTCGTCACAGCGAGAGCGTTCGACATGCTGGGGATCCCGAGAGAGAACATCCTCTCCGTCACGATGCCGTGCTTCGGAACAACAGACCGCACCTACAACAATGCGCTGGAGCTGATGCGCGGACTGGGCGTGACGATCCGCGAAATCCCGATCCGCGACGCCTGCACACAGCATTTTCAGGATATAGGCCTCGACCCCGGCAGCCGGGGCGCGGCCTACGAAAACGCCCAGGCGCGCGAACGCACGCAAATCCTGATGGACGTGGCCAACATGGAGGGCGGACTGGTCATCGGCACGGGCGACCTGTCGGAGCTGGCGCTCGGCTGGGCTACCTATAACGGCGACCACATGAGCATGTACGCCGTCAACGCGAGCGTGCCCAAGACGCTTGTGCGCCATCTGGTGCGCTATGCGGCCGATGTCTTTGGCGGGCGTATTGCCGAGGTCTTGCTCGATATCCTCGATACGCCGGTGTCCCCCGAGCTCCTGCCGCCCACGGGCGACGGCGAGATTGCGCAGAAGACTGAGGACCTGGTGGGCCCGTACGAGCTGCACGACTACTTCCTCTACTACCTGCTGCGTTTTGGCTTTGAGCCGGGCAAGATCTACCGCATGGCGCTCAAGAGCTTCGAGGGCGTCTACGACGTCAAGACCATTCACACGTGGCTACGCACGTTCTACCGTCGCTTCTTTGCCCAGCAGTTTAAGCGCAGCTGCCTGCCCGATGGCCCCAAGGTGGGCTCGGTCACGCTCAGCCCGCGCGGCGATTGGCGCATGCCGAGTGACGCCAGCTCGCGCCTGTGGCTCGCCCAGATTGACGCGCTCAATCCGATGGACTAAGGTTGCCAAATTGAACCAAAACAGCGGGTGCAAGCGTTACACTTTTGCAATCTGATGGCCCGTATCGCGCTCTTGTCGGAGCGCCGCGTTTTTCATATCGAAAGGTGGCACCATGCAGGCATCGCAGCGTCTCGACCGCTTTGGCGCGGAGGTCTTTGCCTCGCTCAACAACAAACTGCTTGCGCTGAAGGCTCAGGGCAAGACCATTTACAACATGAGCGTGGGCACGCCCGACTTTAAGCCGTACGACCACGTGGTCGAGGCGCTCACGCAAGCGGCCCAGGACCCCGAGATGTGGAAGTATGCCCTGCGCGACCTGCCCGAACTCAAGCAAGCCGTGTGCGATTACTATGAGCGCCGCTTTGGCGTTTCGGGCATTACGCCGTCTATGGTGCAGTCGTGCAACGGCACGCAGGAGGGCGTGGGCCATTTGGGCCTGGCCCTGCTCGATCCGGGTGACACCATTTTGGTTCCCGATCCGTGCTACCCGGTCTTTGAGGCGGGCGCCAAGATTGCCGATGCCAAGCTCGAGTACTATCCGTTGGTCGCCGAGCATAATTACCTGCCCTATGTGGCGGGCATCGATCCCGAGGTGGCCGATCGTGCCAAGTATATGATCGTGTCGTTGCCCGCCAACCCGGTCGGCTCGGTGGGCACGCCCGAGGTCTACGAGGAGATCATCGCTTTCGCCCGCGAGCACGACCTG
>URZJ01000236.1 GCA_900552395.1 uncultured Collinsella sp.
GACGCCTCCAGCCAGCGACACGGCCCAGGTCCCTGCCGCGCCCTCCCCCGCCGCGCTCACCGTGGGCTCGGTTGCGCTCGACCCCGACCGCCGCGAAGTCACGGTCGGCGGCTCGCCCATCGTGCTGACCGCTCGCGAGTTCGATGTCCTCGCCCTGCTTATGGCACATGCCGGCACCGTGCTCACGCGCGAACGCATCGCGCACGAGGCGCTGGGCTACGAATACGTGGGCGACACCAACAACGTCGACGTGCACATCGCGCACCTGCGCGCCAAGATCGAAGACGCCGGCGGTGCCCGCATCATCCAGACCGTGCGCGGGGTGGGCTATGTCTGCCGCGCGTAACGACGAGGCTAAGCGCGTCACCTCCATCGCCCGCGCCATCAACTGGAGCTATATGTGGCGCCGCTTGGTGAGCTACGTCTGGCTTGATCTGTTGCTGCTGCTTGTTGCAGCGGCGATCCTCGTCTATGGATACAACCAGACGCTGCCCGACGGCGCGTTTACCGCAGGATGGATCCCCGGCGCCACCGTTCACGACATGTCGCTGACGCCCGCGCGCGGCTGGGACCCGACCACACTCACCTATACCGTCGAGCTTGCGCGTACCACCAAGACCTTCCCCCTCGCGCAGGACCTCGTCGCACTGTGGCCCCTCTATATCGTTGTTGCAGGTTGGCAGGTCATCAGCGTGCTCAACATGCTCGGCGGCGCCCGCCGCGTGCGCCGCACCATGGCGCCGCTCAACGATCTGGCCCTGCGCGTGGACGAACTCGGCCGCATGCAGCTCTCCGGCGGCAAGATGGAAACGCTCGAGCAGGCCATCGAGCGCGCAAGCGTCGACTCGCCGAGCGTCACCACCGGCGACGCCGACCTGGCAAGCATCGAGGTCGCGCTCAACCGCCTGCTGCGCCAGATGCAAGAGGCCAAGCTGCAGCAGATGCGCTTTGTCAACGACGCGAGCCACGAGCTGCGCACGCCCATCGCGGTGATTCAGGGCTACGTGAACATGCTCGACCGCTGGGGCAAAGACGACCCGGACGTGCTGGCAGAATCCATCGCGTCCCTCAAGGCCGAAAGCGAGCACATGCAAGAGCTCGTGGAACAGCTGCTGTTTTTGGCACGCGGCGACGCCGGACGCACGGTCCTGCGGCGTGCGAATACCAACCTGGCCGCGCTGGTCGGCGAGGTATGCGAGGAGTCACAGATGATCGACGCCGCGCACACGTATCGACTGGCGTACGACGCTGCGCTTGTCAGCGACCCGCGCTGCGACGCGCCCGTTGACGTGGCGCTCGTGAAGCAGGCTCTGCGCGTGATCGTGCAAAACGCCGCCAAGTATTCGGACGCGGGCACGCCCATCTCGTTTGGCGTAGCGCCGGATGCGGGCGCAGGCACGATCGACATAAGTGTTGAGGACGAGGGTATCGGCATGAACCAGGAATCCGCAGCTCACGCGTTTGAACGGTTCTACCGCGCCGACAACGCACGCGATGCCGGCGCGCAGGGCTCGGGTCTGGGGCTTGCCATTGCCAAGTGGATCGTCGATAGCCATGGTGGTGTCATTGGCGTGACCTCAGTCGAGGGCGTCGGCAGCCGCTTTACGATTCGCCTGCCGCGGTAGGAAGCCCCTCGGCATAAAAAAGGGATAGGGCCAGGCGGCTCTATCCCTTTTTGCTAGCTATAGCAGCCTGTGCGCTACTCGCGGCACAGGTGCACGGCGAAGCCGGCGAACTCGCGCTTAAAGTACACGAGCTTGGTGCCGCCGTCGGGCAGCAGCACGCGCGACTCCTCGTTGACCTCGAGCCCGCGCTCGGCAAACCACTTCTCGGCAGCGTCGATGTCGTTGACGGCAAAGCCGATGTGGCCCTTGGTGCCACGACCGTTCTGCTTCATGACCTCGATCAGCGAATCGTTAAAGTACGAAACCGGGGTCTCGATAACGGGCAGGCCCATCATCGTCGAGAACAGCTCCGCGATCCCCAGGGCATCTGCCGGGTCGGTGGCGTTAATGCCCACATGGGCAACGCGCATGCCAAAGAGCTCGACCGGATTGGCGTTCTGCTCACTCATACAGTCAGCGCCTACTGAGCCATGACGTCGAGGAC
>URZJ01000237.1 GCA_900552395.1 uncultured Collinsella sp.
CAACACGTTCCTCACCGACCTGCGCGAGTTTGGCCACACCGTGGTGGACGGCAAGCGTCGCCTGCGCATGCACTACGTGACCCAGACTGGAGTCAACCCGCCGACGTTTACGTTCTTCGTCAACCACAGCGACCTGGTCAACGACACCTACCAGCGCTACGTGGAGAACCGTATGCGCTCGACCTTCGATTTTTCCGGCACGCCCATTCGACTCTTCTTTAGGAAGAAGGAGCAAAAGGATGCATAATCCGATTCTGCTGACCGCCATCTGCGCCGTGGTCTCGTTCTTTATCGGAGCGATTCCGTTTGGCCTGATCCTGGGCCGCGTGTTCAACCACACCGACATTCGCAAGGCGGGCTCCGGCAACATCGGCACCACCAACGCCCTGCGCGTGGCCGGCCCCAAGGTGGCCGCGCTCACCCTGCTGCTCGACTGCCTTAAGGGCGCCATCTGTGTCCTTATCGCCCGTCCGCTCATCGCGGGCGTGGGCTATGGCTTCCCCGTAAGCATCATGGCGCCCGGAGCCCCCGGCGATTGGATGCTCGGCGTCATTTGCCTGGCAGCGGTGTGGGGCCATATCTTCTCGCCCTACCTCAACTTCCATGGCGGCAAGGGTATAGCGGTTGGTCTGGGCGTCATCCTCGCCTGGTACTGGCCCATTGGCCTGTCGCTGCTGGGCATGTTTATCGTGGCCGTCGCCATCACCAAGTTTGTGTCGGTGGGCTCGCTTGCCGCGGCCATCGGTCTTCCCATCGCCGCCTGCGCGGTCTTTCCGTACAGCAGCCTGGGACTTAAGTTTTGCATGACGCTAATCGGCATCACCGTGGTGTGGGCCCATCGTGCGAACATCAAAAAGCTCATGACGGGTAAGGAGTCCAAGCTCTCGTTTACTAAGCGCGTCACCGAGCCCGACGATAAGTAGGAGAGAGTCATGAATGTTGCGCTGATTGGCTCCGGCTCCTGGGGAACCGCCGTCGCCGGCCTTGCCGCCGCGCGAACCGAGCGCGTGACCATGTGGGCCCATAGCGAGCAGACGGCCGCCGGCATCAATGGCGAGCACTGCAACCCCCGGTATCTGGTGGACTACGAGCTGCCCGGCAACGTCGTCGCCACGACGGACCTGGCGCAAGCGCTCGACGCCGCCGACGCCATCATCTTTGCCGTGCCCTCCACACACCTGCGCAGCGTATGCCATCAGGCAGCGCCCTTCATCGCCGCCGACACCCCGGTGCTCTGCCTTACCAAGGGCATTGAGCCCGAGTCCGGCCTGCTCATGAGCGAGGTCATCGCCAGCGAGATCGGCAACGAGCGGCGTGTGGCGGCCCTCTCGGGCCCCAACCATGCCGAGGAGATCTGCCGCGGCGGGCTTTCGGCCGCCGTCATCGCCAGCGAAGATCCGCAGATAGGGGAGACCTTTAAGGACCTGCTCCTGTCCACGGCATTCCGCATCTACCTGTCGCAGGACATGACCGGTGTCGAGGTCTGCGGCGCCATGAAAAATGTCATCGCCATCGTGTGCGGCATCTCCGCCGGTTCGGGCGCAGGCGACAACACGCTCGCCCTCATCATGACGCGCGGCCTGGCCGAGATCAGCCGTCTGGTGCACGCCCGCGGCGGTCAAGCTATGACTTGCATGGGGCTTGCAGGCATGGGCGACCTCATTGCCACCTGTACCTCCGAGCATTCGCGCAACCGCACCTTTGGTTTCGAGTTTGCCCACGGTGTTTCGCTCGACGAGTACCAAGCGCGCACGCATATGGTGGTGGAGGGCGCCGTCGCGGCCCGCAGCGTCAGCGAGCTCGCCCGTTCACTGGGCGTTGACATTCCGCTCACCTTTGCCGTGGAGCAAACGCTCTACAACGGTGTTACTTTGGATAGGGCGCTCGAGATTCTTACCGACCGCGTACCCTCCCAAGAGTTCTACGGACTCACCGACTAGTGCAGAAAGGCTACTACCATGGGTTCCATTAAAATCGCTCCGTCCGTCCTCTCGGCCGACATGGCCAACCTCAAGGGCGAACTCGACAAGATCGCCGGTGCCGACTA
>URZJ01000238.1 GCA_900552395.1 uncultured Collinsella sp.
CATCGTTCACGACAATGCATACTCCGATATCGTGTTTGACGGTGAGCCGGGCGGCAGCTTCTTGCAGTATCCCGGTGCGCTCGAGGTGGGCGTGGAGTTTTTCTCGCTCTCCAAGTCGTTTAACGTCACTGGTGCCCGCATCGGCTTTTTGGTCGGCCGCGAGGATGTGGTCTCTGCCTTTGCCAAACTGCGCGGCCAGATCGACTTTGGCATGTTCTTCCCGATCCAGAAGGCTGCTATCGCCTGTCTGAACGGTCCGCGCGATGAGGTCGAGGCGCAGCGTCTGAAGTACCAGGAGCGCCGTGATGCCCTGTGCGACGGTCTTGAGAACTTGGGCTGGGAGCGTCCCAACGCGCATGGCTCTATGTTTGTGTGGGCCAAGCTTCCCGGTGGTCGCACCGATTCCATGGCGTTTTGCGAGGAGCTTATGGAGAAGGCCGGCGTTGTGGTGACGCCGGGCGCGAGCTTTGGTCCTTCGGGCGAGGGACACGTGCGCATGGCGCTGGTCCTGCCGCCCGATCAGATTGCTTTGGCTGTCGAGGCCATTCGCGAGGCGGGCCTGTATTAGAAAGCTATTTCGCCTCGTCAATAGCTCGAAACCGATTTCGTGCAGTTATTTTACGAATCCTGCAAACAATTTCGGTAAACGGTCGATTTTTGGCTGCGAATAGGAGCATAATCAAAGTCCCGATTGGATGTATTGGGATTACGGCAAGCCGCTCGGGTCGTTTCCGGGCGGCTTGCTTGTGGAGAGAGATGGGAGTTTCTAATGGTTAACGAGAAGAAGGTCGCTATTGTCGGTTGCGGTTTCGTCGGTTCGTCTTCGGCGTTCGCGCTGATGCAGAGCGGTCTGTTCTCCGAGATGGTCCTCATCGACGTGGACAAGAACCGCGCCGAGGGTGAGGCTCTGGATATCGCGCACGGCATGACGTTTGCCGAGCCGATGAAGATCTACGCCGGCGATTATTCCGATGTCGCCGACGCCGCCATGATCGTCGTCACCGCTGGCGCTGCCCAGAAGCCCGGTGAGACCCGCCTGGACCTGGTCAACAAGAACGTCAGCATCTTCAAGTCCATTATTCCCGAGATTAAGAAGTCTGGCTTCGACGGCATTCTGCTCATCGTCTCCAACCCGGTCGACGTTCTGACCTACGCCGCCATCAAGATGTCCGGTCTGCCCGAGGGCCACGTCATCGGTTCCGGTACCGTGCTCGACACCGGCCGTCTGCAGCAGATGCTTGGTGCCCATGTCGAGGTCGACCCGCGCGATGTCCAGGCTTATGTCATGGGCGAGCACGGCGACTCCGAGTTTGTCGCTTGGTCCAGCGCTCAGGTTGCCGGCGTGCCGCTGAACACCTTCTGCGAGCTTCACGGCCACCTGGAGCACGAGGCTGCCGAGAAGCGCATCGCCGAGGACGTCAAGAACTCCGCCTACACCATCATCGAGAAGAAGCACGCCACCTACTACGGCGTCGCCATGGCCGTTAAGCGCATCTGCACCGCCGTCATGCGCGATGAGCAGACCGTTCTGCCCGTCTCCTCGCTCATGGTGGGCGAGTACGGCCTGTCCGATCTTGCCATCTCCATGCCGACCGTCGTTGGCCGCGACGGCGTTGTCTGCCGCGTCCCCGTGCCGCTGAACGATGACGAGCAACATGAGCTCACCGTCTCCGCCAAGGCCCTCAAGGACATCATCGACAGCGTCGACTTCTCCTGCTAAATTCGGCTCGTTTGGGCAACAGGCTACAATGAAAGGCGTCCGGTCCACACGGTCCGGGCGCCTTTTGGTGCAAAGTAACCCTACCCCAATGCGCCATAGTTGATGGGAGAGTCATGTCGGATTCACCTAACTTTTTGACCTATGTCCAGACGGCGTTTGATCCGTTTGAGGAACGGTCGTTCTGCGCGGTGGATAGCCTGGTCTTTGCGTGGCTGTCCTATTTGCGTTTGCCGGGTGATATGGCGGAGCTGACGAACTGGCAGGGCCTTGACGTACGCGAGCTGCTGCGCGCCGAGTGCTAC